>JAYUFI010000456.1:0-1999 GCA_043738805.1 Planctomycetaceae bacterium
GGCGCACCACTTGCGCCGCGCGGCTGATCACGCGATTTGGTTCTCGGATCAGTCTTTCGTTTCTTGCCCATCCTTCAAGCGGACGTAAGCCGCTCGCTCGTCGAATGATTTGAAGCCGAGTGATTCATACAACTGGATCGCAGGGCGATTGCGAGCGTCAACCACAATCAACAACCGCTCGATCTGTGTTTCGCGAGCAACATTCAGCACGTCGCGGAGCATGATTCTCGCCACGCCGCACCGCCGAGCGGACTCAACGACTCCCAGATAAATCACTTCCCAAGTATTCTGCTCCGGGCGACCAACGACCAAGATCACGCCGACATCGTGACCATCCTGGCGATAGACTCGCCACAGATCGGGAACCACCGGCCCGGACTCGGCGTAGACATTCAAAGACTGACTGGCTGAGCGAATGCCGTTCATTTCAGGACAGTCCAACGAGCCGTGATAGGTTTGCTCAATCACATTGGCAAAGCGGAGCCGATTTCGAGATCGCCGATAAACGATGTGCGTCAGTCGTAATTTCAAAGCGTCGTTAGTGCGATCTTTGGTTTGTCGATGAACGGTGATTCGATGCTCCAAGAACGTCAAATCAGTGAGGCGATTGAAACCGTTGCGCGATAACGCGGCCTGCTCGCGCGATTGATTCAACTCCAGCAACGCCTGCGCGATCCGAGCGTTTGACTCATCGAGACGTTGAATCGCCGCTTGCAGTAGTGCGTCTTCGATCTCCATGGCAGTGATCGCACTTGGCTTCGTTGCTGACGACGCGACGATGTGGGACGCGTCCGCAGAAACAATCGGCGGCCAAAGAAACGCGACAGCATGGGGCTGCATCCTCAACAACAATGCTCCGACTGGCTTTTCGCGAAACTCAGCCAATAGCAGACGGCTCAGGTCTAGCTCTCCCTCTTGAGCCTCTTGGACGCTCTGTGCCACGCGAGCCGCTCGCTCTTCTGGAGATAACGCCTCGTGCAAAATGTTGAGTGCGGCAATCAACCGCGATCCAGTCGCCGGAACAACTCGCAACATGTCAGTGGCCTTACAACTCCCACGAAACCGAGCGTGCGCTGTTCCAGTGGATATCGAAACAAAACAGGCACCGGTGAAGAATCACCGGTGCCTATTGTTGGCAGACTGCTGCCGACAGCGTGCGAGAAAATCAATTAGCCCTTGCGGATCAAGCCCATCACCATGCCAAGGATGTTGATGTTCGTGGTGTGCATGGTCTTCTTTGGTGACGAGACAGATTCCAACCGAATCCGATTGCCGTCTTGGAAGAACCGCTTGTGAACCGTTTCCTTGCCGTCGATCGTGGCAATAATGCGATCGCCGTCGCGGTAGAACTGCTGTTGGCGGCAAACGATGTAGTCGCCTTTGGCAATACCGTCATCGACCAGCGAATCATCTGCGGCACGGAAGCAGAAGTGATCGCCAGAGCCCAGGATATCAATGAAGTCGATTTGCTCCGCGTCCTTGTTTTCCTTCAGCTTGCCACCTTGAGCGAACTGGCCCTTGTAATCCAGCGCCGTCTTACGTTGTGGCTTGTCGCACAATTGAATGGCTCGCGACAGATTCGCTTCACGAGAAATCAAGCCCTTCTTTTCGAGTGCCTTGAGATGGCACATCACCCCGTTCGGCGACTTGATACCGAACTCATTACCGATCTCACGAACCGTCGGGCCGTACCCACGATTCATGATGTTCTCTTTGACGTACTCGTAGATCTCACGTTGCCGTGGGGTCAGGATCGCCGTCTTGCTGCTGTAACTTGCGGCTGCCATAAAAGTCATCCTCTCTGCTGAGCGTCTCGATGGTGTTTTGAACTTCAAGCGACCGCTGCCACGTCTCGAAACGCATCATTAACGAGCAGACCGGTAACACAACCTCAATTACGTCAATCAATAGAACTACTGATATACGGACGTTGCAAGGGATACGGACCATTGTTTTTGAAATTTTCGGAACGTCGTATTCTCGAAATTCAGACAGGAAG
>JAYUFI010000457.1:0-5302 GCA_043738805.1 Planctomycetaceae bacterium
AAACTCAAAACGACTCGGCTCAGAGAGCCAAGCTACGAAACCGGAGACGTACCGATGAATACACGACTTTGGATCACGATGTTGGCGGCGATGTTCGCCGTGGCGATTAGTTCGGCCGACTTCGCATTCGGCGGCGGACGTGGTGGTGGTGGTGGTCGAGCCGGCGGAGGCGGACCCGGTGCTGGCGGAGGTGCTCGTCCCAGCGCTGGACCATCCGGTGGTGGTGGCAGTGGTGGTGCGCGTCCATCGGCAGGTCCAGCGGTCGGAAGTTCGCCGTCGTTCAGTCATCCTTCCAGCGGCGGGAACGCTGCGCGGCCATCGACGCCAAGCCCTCGTCCCAATACGGGAACGGGGGCTCAGCCGAAAGGGGAAGCCGCGAAAGTCGGCGCGGTGAATCAGGCGACAGCAAAGCCAGGAAATCAGCCGAACGTCGGAGCCGCAGCGGGACCACGTCCTGGCACTTCGACTGGAAGACTTCCTGGTGTTGGGACGGCACAAGGCAGCGGTGCTGCGAAAGGCATCGCGAATCAGTCGAAAAGCGGGACCGCTGTTGTCGTGAACAACAACAATAATCGAGTGGGTGTCGCACAGCAGTCGGCTCGATTGCCTGGGTTGGGAACTGCGGCGGGTGGGGCTCAACTGGCGAATCAAGCAGCCAATCGGTCGCAATCGGTCGCAGCGCGGCAAGGGGATCTCAGCAATCGGATGACTTCGGGCCGTGAGGACCGGCAGGGCAATCGTTCGGACATGCAGAACGACCGGCAAGACCACCGCGACGGCAATCGCGAGGACTGGCAGAACTTCGCGGACGATCATCACGGACAGTACGGCGACTGGTATCACGACAGTTGGCATCCGGGTTCCGGCTGGAACAACATGTGGAACAACTATCCGGTCGCGGCAGCGTTCGGCGTGACGGCGTGGGGAGTGAATCGTCTGGCCTACGGCTTCGGCTACTGGGGCTATTCGAATCCGTACTCCAGTGGTGGCGGCGGCGGTGGCAGCTATGACTACTCACAGCCGCTCGTGAGCTATGCGGACAACGGTACGTCAACGACTCCGGCCGATCCCGCGACTGCACCGGCGACAGCTCAGCCAGAGCCGACCGACCCCGGAATGACCGCGTTCAATGACGCACGCACGGCATTCCAGAACGGTGATGCCGCGCAGGCTCTCACGCTGCTCGACACGACGCTCAAGACGATGCCGCGAGACACCGTCGTTCACGAGTTCCGAAGTCTCGTGCTGTTCGCGCTGAAGAAATACCCGGAGTCCTCCGCCGCAATCTACGCGGTGCTGTCGGCCGGTCCCGGTTGGGACTGGACCACGATGAGCAGTCTCTATCCCAGCGTCGATGCTTACACGCAGCAGCTTCGCGCGTTGGAAGACTTCGCAAAGGCGAACCCCAAGTCGGCGGACGCTCACTTCTTGCTGGGCTATCACTACCTGACGGGCACCCATGCGGACGCAGCCTTGAAGCAATTCAAGCTGGCTCAGACGCAGTTGCCGGACGACAAATTGCTCGCGCAGTTGGTCGGCATGACGACTCCGGCGGATGAGTCGAAGAAGCCCGATACCGCAACGCCTCCCGAACCTGCGGCCGTGCCGCCGGAGAAAGTTCTGTCAGCCGAGAAGCTGGTCGGAACTTGGAAGGCATCGAGCCAAGGTGCGACGTTCCTACTCGACCTCGCGAAGGACGGCAGCTTTGTGTGGACGTACTCGCGCGGCAAAGACAAGCAATCGGTGAAGGGAGTCTTCGCCGTGGACCAGAACAATCTGGCTCTTGAACCGGACGCGGGTGGCACGATGCTGTCCGAAGTCGATCTCTCGAACCCGTCGCAGTTCCTTTTCAAAATGATCGGCGGGGATGAGAAAGACCCAGGTTTGCAGTTCAAGAAGAGTTAGCTGACTGACGCTTGCCCAATTCACCTCGATGGAGATTGCCACCATGACTCGCTGTTTTCAGGCTGTCGTTGTTTCGTTCGTGCTGTTCGCGTCGGTCGGGACGTTGTTGGCGGCTGATGAGTTGTTGAAGCGAATTCCGGCTGGTGCGAACGCTTTGATGGTCATTGATGTCGCGGCGTTGGAGTCCTCTCCGCTGGCGCAGACACAAGGCTGGCAGAAGAAGCATGAGGCGGCGTTTGTCGAGCGGCCGTTGATGCTACCTCCGGAAGCGAGTCGGATCGTCGTGGCGTCGGCGTTGAACTTCGCCGGTGAACTCAACGTCGAGTGGGAGCTGGCCGTGATGCAATTGACCGAGCCGCTGTCGATGCGTTCGATCGCGCGAGCGGAAGGTGGCTACGTCGATAAGATCGGCGGAGTTGATTGCGCGTGGACGCCGAGCGATGCCTACTTCGTCGCGTTGGAGACCAAACAGTTGGGAGTCGTCTTCCCCGCGAATCGGCAATTCGTGTCACGCTGGGCGCAAGAGAGCGCGGGCGTCCTGTCTTCGGGCTATCTCTTGGTCGCGGACAAGCAAGTCGATCGGATGAACCAGATCGTGATGGCCCTCGACTTGAAAGACGTGCCGCAGCCGCACCGTTTGCGCGAACGCTTGCAGGCATCCCCCGCGCTGAAAACTTTGTCGGCCAAGTTGGAGGCCATCGAGAAGTTGATCTCCGGCGTGCAAGGTCTGACGCTGCGGATCGCGGTCGGCCAGTCGGCTCGCGGGACGTTGCGTGTCGATTTCAGTGACAACCCGCAAGTGCTCGGCACACAAGCCAAGCCGCTGCTGCTCGAAGCTCTGGATAGCTTCGGAGCCAAGCTACCTGGGCTTGACCAATGGACGGCGAAGACCGAGAGCAAGTCGATCGTTTTGGAAGGAACGTTCTCGACGGACGCACTCCGCCGAGTCTTCAGCTTGCTGGAAATTCCTTCGGTCAAGTTCAGCACGCTCAAGGGGGAGATTTCCGACACACCCAGCCCGTCGTCGCCATCCGAGGCGTCGAAGGCCGCCGCATCGAAGACTTATTTCAAATCAATCGCAGTGCTGATCGAAGACCTCCGCAAGACTCTGGGCGACACACGCGACAATCACGCGGTCTGGATGGAACGCTACGGCCGCAAGGTGGACACGCTGCCGATCCTCAACGTCGATGACGACCTGCTGGCTTGGGGAGCGCGAGTCGGCGAGACCTTCCGCACGATGGCCCTCGCCGAACGAGCGAGCGGCATCAAGTCCGGAGTCCGAAAGTCGAGCGTGTATGGCAACTATCAATACAACTATGACCAGAACGGCTACGGCTCAGCCCGCTCGACGCCCAGCGTGAAGGCTCAAATCGACACCGAAGAAAAGGCTCAAGCCAAAGCCGTGCGGTTCAACAGTTGGAAGGAAATCGAAGACGCCACCGCCGCCATTCGCAAAGACATGACGCAGCGCTATCAGTCAGAGTTCTGAGCAGTGTCGGCCACTGCTCTCGATGGAGTTTTCTTACCAATAGAACGGAGTCAAAGTGATGAATCGTTTGAGCGTTTGCTGTGCGGCCTGGGGTTTGTTTGTGTTTACGTCGCTCGCCGTTGCGGATGATGCGGAGTTGAAGCGGCTTCAAGGTCACTGGCAGGTGATCGAGCTGGTCGAAGACGGGAAAGTGATTCCGCCGAGCGCGATCGAAGACTGGCTGCCGTCCGGCGGGAGGATTGAGATCGCTGACAACGCCATCGTCACGACATCAACGCAGGATGGGAAAAAGCAGGTCCGGATTCTGTCGGTCGATGCAACGCAGTACCCCAAGGGAATTGAGATCAAGAGCCGCGACCAACGCGAGGTCTGGGGGATCTATCGGTTCGACAATGATCGCCTGCTGGTCTGCGTGGCTGACACGGACGATGCCACGCGCCCGCGCGAGTTCTCGGCCAAGGCAGGCTCGAAGCGGATGCTGCTCACGCTGAAGCCGGTTGGCCGCAAGATCGCTGCTGATGAACGCAAGCCGTCCAAGACCGATAAGCCGGAAGCGACGGAACCGGCCGATCATCCTGAACCCTCGACGGCTGGCTCGGCCAAATTGCTCAGTGACGACGAGGCTACGAAGCTGCTGAGCGGCACGACCTGGAAGTACGGCGACGCGCACGGGGCGTTGGTGCTCACGCTCAATGCGGACGGCGGTTTCTCGACGACTCGCGAATCGACCGAGATGCGGCTGTTCAAGAAGGTCTTCGTGAAGGCTCCGGTTTCCAGCGGTGTCTGGAGCGTCCAAAAAGGAAAGCTCTGGTTTCACCTCAAGGCGTCCGTTGATCCCGACCGCGTCAATGCCAAGGTTCCGTTTACGCTCCGAGTCATCACTGAGAAAGACCTGATCTTCGTGGACTACGTCGGCCACGTCGGTCAGGCCGTGCGAGTGAAATAGCCGAGGACTCGGCAATCGCAGGAGCCGTCCTATGAGCACCGTATCACTCGCCGACACCGTCAAACTCGGAGCACCCGATCGCTTGGAGCGACTCGCTCAAAAATACTTCGGGGCTGAAGCGGTGCCGGTGCAAGTGAGCTTTGGAGCGTTATCGCATCCGGGCAAAGTACGGACGCAGAACGAGGATCACTTCGCGGTCGTGCGACGGTATCGGGCTCGCGAGGTGTTGCTGACCAACATGCCGCCGCAGACGTATCCGCCTCTCTGTGACAACTCGTACGCGCTGGCGGTGGCGGACGGAGTGGGTGGCGCGGCATTCGGCGAGATCGCCAGCATGTTGGCATTGCAGGCGGGATACGATCTCACCACTTCGGCCTTCAAGTGGCCGTTCAAAACCTCGGAGTCCGAATCGCTTGAGTTGCAGGAGGCGATCCGAGTTCATGTGCAGATGATTCATCGTCGCTTGCTCGCCGAGTCCGTCGTAGGCTCGCCGCTGGCGGGCATGGGAACCACGCTGACGGGCGTGTTGACGATCGGATTCGACGCCTTTGTGGCTCACGTCGGCGATTCGCGAGCGTACTTGTTTCGTGACAACAGACTGCATCGGCTGACTCGCGATCACACGCTGGCGGAACAACTCGTAGCTAACGGCGTCGCGAAGTCGATCAACGACCCGGCCGTCGCCGGCTTCCGCAGCGTTTTGATCAATTGCCTGGGCGGTGACTTTGAGGATGTCAGCGTCGATACCTGCCACGTCCCGTTGCAAGCCGACGACCAACTGCTGCTCTGCACGGACGGACTGACCGACATGGTTCCGGAATCGGAGATCGCTCAACTTCTGGCTATGTCGCGAGCCACTCCGCAGATTTCCCAATCGTTGATTGACGCGGCCTTGGATCACGGAGGCAAAGACAACGTCACGGTCGTACTGGCTCGGTATTCGGTGGCACCATGAAAAG
>JAYUFI010000458.1:0-5301 GCA_043738805.1 Planctomycetaceae bacterium
CCATCGTGAAGACGATGCGCAGGAAGATCGCGATGCCGCCACCCCAGAGGATCGCCCGTTTGCGCTGATGTTCGGGGAGCTTGTGGGCTGCCATTGCGATCACAACGGCGTTGTCGCCGGAGAGAACCACGTCGATCAGAATGATTTGCAGAATTGAGAGCACAAACGCGAACGTCATGGGCGGAGGTCACTCGTTAGAGGGCGAAACGGAAGGGGCGAAAGATAGCGAGCCGATCTGTTGATGAACAAGCGGCGAAGTCCGCTTCGCCAAGTTGGTTCTCCAATTCAAAGGCCGCTACCTTACTCGCACGTTGAGAACACGTAGCACAGGCAGCTCGCCTGTGCTTTCATGGTAAGCACGAGCAGGCGAGCCGCCTGCTCTACGATTTTCCGGTAGACGACGAAAGGACTCTCATGCGTTCGGCAGTCACGATCTCTCTGGTTCCCGAAGCGACCGGAGGTCCGTTTGTATTTTGGCATGACTTGGCGGCAGGCTGCGCTCAAGCGGCGGAGCTTGGTTTCGAGGCGGTCGAAGTTTTCCCGCGATCGGCGGCGGAGCTTGATGTCAACTTGCTGCGAAGTTCTCTCGACAAACACAACCTCAAGCTGGCAGCGATGGGAACGGGAGCCGGTTGGGTTGTGCAGAAGTTGCGACTGACCGATCACGACGAGGCCGTCCGCAAGCAAGCACGACACTTCATCGGCGAGATCATCGACGTTGCTGGTCAGTTCGGAGCACCGGCGATTATCGGCTCGATGCAGGGCCGATCCGAAGGGACTTTCAGTCATGAGCAACATCTCGTCTGGCTCGCCGAAGCGCTCGATGAACTCGCCTCGCGAGCGGCGAATCATGGCACGATGCTGCTCATCGAACCGCTCAATCGGTATGAGACAAACTTGATCAAGACAACTGCCGACGGCGTGAAACTCATCAGCTCATTGAAAGCGAAGAACGTCAAACTGCTCAGCGACCTCTTCCACATGAACATCGAAGAGACCGACATCGCCGCTGCATTTCGCGAAGCGGGCCAGCATGTCGGACACGTCCACTTCGCCGACAGCAACCGCCGAGCGATCGGGTTCGGCCACACGAACATTCCGCCAGTCATCGAGGCTCTTCGCAGCATCGGTTATGACGGCTATCTCTCGGCGGAAGTGCTGCCGCTGCCGAATTCGATTGACGCTGCTCGGCAAACGATCGAGAGCTTCCACAAATACGCTGCCCCTAAGACGTAGCACAGGCGGCTCGCCTGTGTGGCTTTTTCGGTGAAATCACAGGTGAGCCGCCTGTGTTACGAGTTTCGAAACCACCTCGACTTTTTTTACGGATCTCATCCGCAGGATTATCCTCATGCAAACTCGCTCACTCGGCCGCACTGGCCTGAATCTTCCCATCCTCAGTTTCGGAGCCTCTTCGTTAGGGCAAGAGTTCCGCAAAGTGAATCTTGATGACGCGCTCAAGAGCGTGCCTGTCGCGCTTGAATGTGGTTTGAATTTCATCGACACGTCTCCGTTTTACGGGCGTGGCATGAGCGAAGTGTTGCTTGGCATCGCGTTGCGAGACATCCCGCGTGAGAGTTACACGCTCTGCACGAAGCTCGGTCGCTACGACCTCGCGCACTTTGACTTTTCCGCCAAGCGAGTCGCCGAAAGTGTTGACGTCAGCTTGCATCGTTTGGGGACCGATCATCTCGACATCGTCCTATGTCACGACATTGAGTTTGTCGAAATGCAACAGATCGTGGACGAGACAATCCCCGCACTGCGCAAGATTCAGCAAGCGGGCAAAGTGCGGTTCATCGGCATCAGCGGTTACCCCATGAAGCTGTTCAAGTTCGTGCTCGATCAAACGGACCTCGACTGCGTGCTGAGCTACAACCAGTACTGTTTGCAAAACACTCGCTTCGCCGACGAACTCGTGCCGTACCTAAAAGCGAAAGGTGTCGGAGCGATGAATGCCGGCCCGTTTGCCGCTCGCTTGCTGACGAACGCGACGCTTCCACCGTGGCACAAAGAACCGCAAGCGGTCAAGGATGCCTGCCGCCGCGCCGCCGAGCATTGTTCGAAACACGGTGTTGATATCGCACAACTCGCCGTCCAATTTTCGATCGCACACACCGACATCACAACGACCGTCACCGGCAGTGCGAACCCAGACAACATCCGCAACTGGGCTCGCTGGGCCGAGCTGCCACTCGATCAGCAACTCTTGGCAGACGTGCTCAAAATCCTCGAACCGGTGAAGAACATTGGGCACCTCGAAGGACTGCCGCAGAACAATTGACGTTCAAACAAGTATTGCTCCACTTCCCTGCCAAGTTCGATTGAGGATTAGCCTCACCGCTCCCAAGATTTCAGTTCGCCCAGCAGACGTAGCATCTCGTTCCGCTTCCGTTCAAACAGGCCGAAGAGCGTCAGCACGCCTAAACCCAACCCGATGCCGAAGGCCCACCACGGCCAAGTGTGATTGATCGCATCGGCTGCGTGCCACACCATGCTGACCATCGACAGCAGCAAGAACGACGCGCCGAGATACAAGAACGAGCGCACACGCAACATGATCCCCGCGAGCACGCCACCGACCGACAGGACCATCAGCATGACCGGCAACCAGAAGCTTTGTGAGATGCCCGTCAGAAACATTTCGCCTGCCGAGCTGACGTAGATCAGCGTGATCGCTGGATACCGGATCGCGGCCAATTGAGCCTCCGTCAGCCGTTGTCGATTCCACTGCGCTGCGGCCAACACCGAGACTGCGGGCGGGATCAACCAGACTTGCGGACGGACCAATAACTCGAAGCCATACTCCGACCACAACGACCACAAGCCCGCGTTCCCGGCGAGCGCGGCTCCCAGCACATACCAGAACGATCGCCGTCGTAGGTTCAACCAGACATAAACCAAACCTGCGACGAACAGCACCGTCGAGTAATCCGTTCGCGACGTCGCCACCCAAAAGCCGAGTGCCGGGATCAACGGCAACAACGCGGCCGAGTTCTGCAACGGCTCGGACAACACCTTCAATCCCGCTTGCTGACACAACTCGCTCGTGCCAACACCGGCGAACGCAATCGCCATCACGATCAACGGCCAATAGGGCTGCAAGTAACCACGGAACAACTCTGGCATCGAGAGATACAGATGCAGAAACAGCAACCCGATGACGACCTCGGCAGCATAGACGCAGGCTTGCGGAGTGATGACTGAGCCGAGTGGAGAAATTTCAAATTTCAAATCTGAAATCTCTGATCCTCGATCCCGCAACGCCAGCGCCAACAATGCCGCTGCCAATCCAATCAACGCGACTGCGACGAACGCAATCTGCGATCCCGTAATCGGACAGCCGTTGATCGGATCGAACCACAGAGCCTCTTGCACCAACACCGCTGCCAGCGCGAGTCCCGCTGCCGAGCCAACATCAATCACGCCGCGTGAAACCGCTCGCCGCCAATCGCTCGCCACCGGGATCAATCGCGAGACCAACACACTCAACACGAACACCGTGGCACCCAGCGCTTCGAGTGCGCGGATCGAACGCTGCAACCAAAAATCGAAGCGAGGCTGCGGTTCCATCCAAGCCCACAAAAACTCCACCGCCGCGATTGCCATGAACCACAGCGAGACGCGCTGAAACAATTCGCGCCGACTCGAACAAGCCATTGCCCCCAAGCCCGGAACGAGCAACGCGACACTGGCCACGCTCGCCATCCGCAACGACAGCGGAGCAAACGACAACACGGCGATGCACGCCAAACAACTCGCGGTGATCGCCCACGCGAGTTGCACGTTCGTGACCCAACCTTCCGCCTCGTCGCGACGTTCCCGCCAACTGTTGCGGAGTGAAAGGACGCTAGAAACGGCCTCAAAACTAACCCGAAGCGTGAGCGAGGGCGTCGGGAAATCCAACGTGGAATCGCCCTCGCTTACGCTTCGGGTTAGTGGGCCAGTTTTCAAATCGCTCCGAGACAGCAAGTCTTCTGACGCCACCCCGCTCGGCTGGTCAATGTTTCCAGATTCTTTTCGCAACCACCACGACAACGCCCACCACGCAATTCCGACCAACGCCACATCCGTCGCGAACAAGCCGATCACCCAAACCGACCACCGTTCCGACATGGGCAACGCCCGCGACTCGAACACCAGCAACAGTCCCAACCAGACCGAGCCATAAATCCCGGCAACCGTTGTCCTCGAGAACCGATCCCACGCCGATACCGCGAACGTCGCCAGCACGCCGAACCACAGCAGTCCGCCGGCCACCGGATGCACGTTCCAAAACAACTCACGAACATCTGGCAGGCGTCGATGACCTGTCCCCGCATGAACCAACACGCCGCAAAAGACGAAGATCAACGCGGCTCCCAACACGACCCGCGCGGCTTGCCGACAGGCCGAGACTTTGCTCGCCAAATCAAATCGCTCTCCGCGTCGCTGTTGCCACCAGACTTCGACGACTTGCCAAGCCAACGCCGCCAACGAGAACGCGACCAATCCGGTTTCCCACCAAGTCACTACATCCGGCGTCGCGCGAGCAAACCAACCTCCAACCTCCGGTCGCCAAGCCATCGCGCTCGCCACCACCACGCTGACCATCGACGCGGCGACTCGCTGCTGCGACCGAGTGATAATCGCCAGTACCGTCACGCACGCAGCCACAACCGACATCCCACACACCGGCCACGTCACCGATTCCAATTCAACGAACTCCCGCAGACACAACAACGCTACGCCCGCCAATGAGATTTCGGCCCAACGCACGGCGATTGACACTTTCTCGGCGACTGACGGCATCACATCAACGACCGCCGCGCACTCCACCGTTTTTGATTTCGTCAACACGAATGAACGCACCACGGTCAGCCACACAATGCACAGGACAACGGCCAAGGGACCGAGATGAAACGAAGTTCCAAAAGACATCAGCGTGGCGATCACGAACGGAACGCAGAGAACGTTCTCTGATTGCAAACCCCTGTGATTCGGTAACACGACGCTGCTAGACGTGGTCTGAATGTCGCTCATCGGCAATTCCGCAAACTCATTCACGCCACTCAGATTGCGACCGGCTTTGTGACGAGCCGCACTCAACGTCCAAACCACCGCCACGCTTAACCAACCGAATTCCCAGCCATGAAAGACTTGCCAAGAGGGGCCAGAACTAGCGTTGCTCAAATCCATCGTTGCCGCAGCGAGAGTGAGAACCCAACACAACGATGACACTCCGACGAGATTGCTGATCCGTAACCAACTTCGTTCGCCGACGCAGCCAGCGAGAATCAACAGCACCCAACCAAAGTGACC
>JAYUFI010000459.1:0-14132 GCA_043738805.1 Planctomycetaceae bacterium
GGCCATCCGACCGGGGAGCGCTGTGCAGCGGCCTTCGATCAGCGAGAGCGAACAGAACTTCGAGGTGTTTCCGAATCGACCACTCTCGACACTGGGAAATCTTTCAACGGGATTAACGGATTCGTCTTCATCAAACGCGATTGAACGAACCGCTTATCAATCACAGTATCCGCTCTCAAAGGACTCCGCCGATTTGCTGCCGGATGAAAGTCGATTGAGAACGAATTCGCTGAACGAGTCCGATGCGATGTCCGATGGCCTCACGGAACCGGACGAGCTGTTCGATAGCTCCGGCGATCGACCGTGGATCGTGTGGCAAAAGACGACCGCCTCCGCGACGTGGATCGCTCCGAAAACAGGGGACGGACTCGGAGTCACGTCGCTGGATGTGCGCGGCTCAATCGAGTTCCCGGACTTTCAAGCACTGTGGTTTGTGCCGCGAGTCGCTTCGCATTTTTTGAATGGGCCGCAAACGACCGACTTGCCGGGACAGCTTTATGACTTTTCGTTCGAGACCGTGGCCATGATCCCGGCCAGCGAAAAAGTTTTCTTTCAGGTCGCGATCGCGCCGAGCCTCTTCACCGATCTGAAAAACACGAGTCATGGAGCGTTTCGACTTCCCGGCCGATTGCTCGGCTTCTGGAAGTATTCAGACACGCTCACCTTCAATGGCGGGGTGTTGTATCTCGACCGCGACGATGTGAAGTGGTTGCCGGTCGCGGGACTGCTCTGGAATTATTCCGAGGATCTCAAATTTGAACTGATGGCTCCGCGACCGCGCATCGCGTGGCGATTTTCACACGCCGAATGTGATGAGCATTGGGCATACGTTGTTGGCGAATTCGGCGGCGGAACATGGGCCGTGCAGCGCGCGTCCGGAGTGAACGATGTCGCGACCCTTCAGGATTACAAACTGATGCTCGGTATCGAACGCAAATGGGACACGGTCAAGAGTTGGTGGTTTGAAGCGGGATACGTTTTCAGCCGTCGAGTAAAATTCACGTCGGCCATCGGCGACACCGACCTCGCCTCTAGCGGCGTCGTGCGAGCCGGATTTTCGTTCTGAGTCGCAGTCGTCGATGAAACATTTTGCACGATCGTTTAACCACACGCCACTTTGAAACGCGCGTGCCTGCGGCGTGCGGTTAAACATTCCGTGCAAGACCGCGTGCTACCGGCGAGCGAAGAAGATTTCGACGTCGTCGATGATCCATTCGGTGGACCAAGTGCGGCCGTTGTCGGCGCTCATGACGTTGAAGAAGACCGTGTTCATTTGCAGGTTCGGTTCGCCGTAAGGCATTTTGGTGGCGATGTGATCGCTCGGACGCAGCGGCCCGGTTCCTTTCGCGGCGTAGTAATGGACTCGTCCGTCGGGTGACAGCGTCATGCCGAGCGTCCACCAGCCGGCTTCTTTGATGACTGGTCCGGCGACAAAATCTTGTCCGTATTCGTCGGCTCGGATGACGAACACCGCGCTGTCTTCTTTGTTGACGCCATCAGTCTTGCTGTTGAGTTGAATGAACATGCCGGGCCACGCTTGATCAAGTGTGCGAACCTTGCCCACCTTGCGAAAGAGTTTCTTTTCATCGGGAACTTTCATGACGTGCGTCAGCGTTTCCATGCGGAAGCCGAGCGATGAGCCGGTTCGCTTTTCCCATTGCTCAAATGGCGGCAGATAAACACGAGCGACTGCGTTCGGCGACCACATCGCTTGAATGGTTCCGCCGAAGCGGTTGTTGCCGTTCATGATGAAGTCGTCTTGCTGCATCTTGTAGCTGGGTGCCCCTGGAATTCCGGTTTGCACCGATCGTAGCTTCATCGCTCCCTTGCTGTTGGGCAGGCCGCCTGCCGGAGTTGCGACTCGTTCGACGACATCGGGCTGACCCCGCAGCAAGCTTTCAAACCAACGGTTGTTGTTGACCTGACCGGACGGATAGCGGACTTGCTTGTCGATGTTGTTGCTGCTTTTGGGGAGGTTCGGGATGAACGTCCAGTTTTCATCTTCAAAATCGTCGCCGATCTCGGTCAGCTTTTCGCCGGCTCCGGGAACGACTTGAGCGTTCGCGATCGAAGAACCGCTGACGACCAACATTGTCGCTGCGATCACATTGATGAGTTTGCGGATCAGGCAAAATGTTTGAGCGTCCAACATGCTCTTCCACCTTCGTCGTCAAGGGCTTGATGACAGAACGTCAGCCAGAAATGCCTTCGGCCAACTCCACGAACTCAGCGGAGTATCGGTCCTGTTTGGCGCAAGCGACAAAGGATTCTGTGGGGCTCGGAGTAACCGGAAAGGTCTCGCGCGCAGGCAGAACCCGCAGAGCGAGTGAGCGGTGCGGTCGTTCTCGCCGGTGTGCGGCTCAAGTTCGCCATCACGCTCGGTACTTAGAACTTGTCCAAGAACAGCATCGTAGACCGGTTTTCTAAACCAATCGAAGTGACGCTCCGGTTTGGAAAACCGGGCTACGAAAGCACGGAGTTGCTCTTGGACAAGCCCTTCAGACTGGGGCAGCCGATAACAGACGTTCCGAGACTGGGGGAAAACATTTCGGTCGAGCCAGCGACTCATCTCTGTTGCGACTGCCACCACAGTCGCCAGCCGCGTTTGTCGTAGCCGAAGTCTTGATGAGCGATTTTTCGGAGAGCTTCTAGCACTTCGATGTTTTGAGTCGGTCGCAGAATCGTGACCCATTTCACGGACGGTTTCGGGCCGCTTTGTTGGACGTTGATTCCATTGGGATACTGGCCCGTCAGGGCGGCGGCGGCGATCTCTGGTGGCAATCCTCCGGAATTGGCCGTCGATCCGTCACTGTTGAAACCGGTCGCAATTCCCTGTTGGACAGCGACTCGTGCCTTGTGTGACGTGATTAACGCTTCGGTCAGTACGGGAATCGACCGCCGCGATCCGAGTCGCGCGAGCAACACTGCGGCTCGTCGAACGACTGCGTTGGATTCATCTTTCAACGCGCGTTCGATCAATGAAGTGGCCATTTCTCGCTGATCTTTGGCCAGCGACTCATAAGCGTTCTCACGCAAATCGTGATCAACGTCAGCGAGTGCAACTCGAGTGAGCGGAGGCACAGGCGATGGTCCTTCGATCTGCGCTAATGTTTGCACGGCCAATCGGCGAACATCCAAGTTCGAGTCACGCAGCATGAAGTCGGCAATCGCCGGAATGGCATCGGCGTCACGCAGGTCGCGGAATTTATTCAACGCATCGCCCTGCTTGCGAGCGTCACGTCCGTTGAGCCAACCCAACCACAATTTGATTTTGGGTCGCCACTCTGACTGCTCGTGATGACGCGCAACGCCCGCTTCGAGTTGATCGCGTTCGATCGTCGTAATCACTCGGCCTTTGTATCGGACATAGCCGGACGCGAGCAGTTCTGCGTCAGCCTGCTCAGCGCTGATCCATATCTTCCCCTGTAACCGGTGTCCTAAACCGTACCGCGCCGGCTTATGTTCCGGATCCAATTCCAGGACGAGTTGCAATTGTTCCTTACGCGGCTCGACTAATCCATGTTGTCGGCACCATTCGGAAAGTTGCCAGCGCGCGTCAACGGAGTTCTCGACGTGTTTCGCTTGTGACTCATACTCTTCGATGACACGCGGCCTCTTCGTGACGAACAAAATCTGATTGGCGGGAACAACCAGTTCGGCTCCTGCGAGCGTTTCGATCACGATATCAGCGGACTCTCCTTGTTCGCGCCGAGTCTTAGCGTCCGGCGGCCGCACGACACCTCGAATCTCACCACCTCCGTTGAGTTTGATCACATCGGCAGAGGCGGACTGAACGATCACCGTCAGAAATATCATCAAGAGGCACAAGCCAAAACGAAATCGCATCGCCCCGAATAGGGGGGGCCACGAATTCCAGCGATCACGACGGTGACAAATCATGCGGAGAACTTGAATGGCTTTTGAAAATACTGACGCAGTTGAGACAGATTACCGCCGGTCAGTCGGAGCGGGATCATCGTACTCGGTGAAACGATCGCGGCGACAGCAAAGGTTCGACGAATTCTGCGCGGGGTTGACCATGCGTCTGAGCCGCGATCAACCTGCGCCACTGGAACGTTCGGCAGTTCTGCGAGCGTTCCGCAAACTCGGTTCGATGTCATCTCACGATTTCATTCGTTTCCACAATCGTGAGGTTAAACTCTGTGACAATTGAGCCGACTCAGCAAACCCGCAAAGAACGTGATGCAGGTGACCCCATTATGAATCTCTTCCGGAACGTTTTCTTCTCCTGCCTGGCCTGTGGTGCAGCACTGCTGAGCCAACAACCGCTGGCACACGCTCAATCATTTTCGACAAACGTCACGACCGAGCTTCCCACGGCGCGACTCCTGAGTCGATATGGTTTGGAGCGCGCGTGGTGGAGCCAAGCGACTTTGAACCCCAAGCGGGACAAAGTGATGCACATGGTGATTGATGAAGAGAACGTTTACGTCCAGTCGTCCAACGGCGTGGTCACCGCATTCAATGCTGACAGCGGCAGGCAACTCTGGGCGGTCCAGATGGGAAACCGCGATGAGCCGGTTTTCCCCGGCGTGTCGAATGACCGGCATTTCCTCGCCGTGAACGGCATGACCCTGTACTGCGTTGATCGGTTCTCCGGGCGAATGATTTGGGAACTCATGCTGCCCGCGATGCCGTCCGTCGGACCGTCTGTTGATGACGAGCACGTTTATGTCGGCACGCTCGACGGCAGCATGTACTCGTTCGAGTTGCGGAAGATTCGCGAGTTGAGTCGCAACAACCGGCTTCCAAGTTGGTCGTTTCAAGCAATCCGCTGGCGCTACAAAACGAGCAAAGAAATCACGTCTGCCGCGTACTCGACAGGCCGCTTGGTGAACTTCGCGAGCCGCGACGGTTCGTTGTATGCGGTGAGTTCGACGGAGCGTGATTTGACGTGGCAGTTTGAAACCAACGCGCCGATTACCGCTCCGTTTGCGACGACGGACACGTCGTTGGTTTTGGCGTCCGAGGATTTCTATGTTTATTGCCTTGATCGCAACAACGGCTTGGTTCGCTGGGAGTTCGCCTCCGGCTTCCCGATTCGCAAAGCTCCGCGAGTGATCGGCAAAGATCTTTACATCCTGCCGGATCGCGGCGGGCTATTTAGTCTTTCGCTGGCGAACGGCGACCAGAAATGGACTCGGCCTGGCATTACCAATGTGTTGGCAGCGACGAAGTCACGCTTGTTGGGAACAGACCAAACCGGGAATATCGTGATCTTGAATCGCGCGGATGGGCGACCGCTGGGATCATTACCGTTGCGAGCCTTCAGCGTTCGCTTAGAAAACGATCGCACGGATCGACTCTACATGGCCACGCCGTCGGGCTTGCTCGTTTGCTTGCGTGAACAAGGTTCGGAGTTCGCGTTCTACCACCGCTATCCGGAGCGTTCTCCAATCGTTCCCGATGTCGAACCCGATGAGCCCGCCGATCCGGCAAAAAGCGGCGCTCCTACAGACGCGATGCCTGACGAGCAAAAAGAAAAACCAGCTGCGGCTGAAGCGAATTGATCAAAAGAGTCCAACCAGTCGGATCGCCGCGATCCCCGCGAACGCGAGCAAGAATCCGTCGAACACTTTTTGCGAGATGCGGACGACAAGCCATCGCCCCGAAAACAGACCGGCGACGATGCACGGAATCAGCAGCGCGTTGAACGCTAGCGTGTTGAGATGGATCAGGCCGAGCGACAGGCTAAACGGAATCTTGATGCCGTTGAGCACCAAGAAGAACCACGCGCTCGTTCCCACCAATTCCAGCTTGGGCAGAGTGACCGCGAGAAAATAGAGCGCCATGATCGGCCCGGCAGCGTTTGCCAGCATCGTGGCGATTCCCGCAAGTAATCCCATGCTCCACGCAAACCAGAGTTGATGCGGCACAAGCTCAAACAAACTCGGTCGCCAGAGCCGCGCCAACTGCAACAGCGTCAGTCCGATGATCAGACTACCGATGAGCGGTTTGAATTGGCTCTCGGTCATGCGCGACATCAGCAGCGTTCCAATCACAACGCCAATGACGGCCGGCGGCAACATCTTGCGGATGTAATCCCACCGCGCATGTTGCCGAAACGTCGAAACCGCCAGGGTGTCGCCGACGATCAGCATGGGCAGGACGACTCCCGTCGAATCGCGAGCCCCGAACAGAAACGCGAAGATCAAGACATGAATCAGGCCGACTCCCGCGAACCCACTTTTCGCGACCCCAATCCCAAATGCCGCAATCAGTGCGAGCAGCCATTCAGACGACGTCAGAGTTGGCAGCAGCATTTCAAAGCCCATGAGTTTTCATGTCGGACAATCACAAATCGGCCTACGGAGCCGACTTGAAAAATATAGTTTCCACTGCAAAGGCGCAAAGAACGCGAAGGAACACCAAGAATTTATTACTCATGATCATTGGCGAAGAAGCATTGGAATTGATCCTCTTCCCGACTTCTTTTTCTTTGTCGCTCCTTCGCGTTTTTCGTGCCTTTGCGTTGAAAATCTTCCTCCCCAGAAACTTATGAGTTTGAACTTGTGAGTCAACAAAAAAGCCCACCGATGATCGGCGGGCTTTTTGTGGCGGTTCACGCAAGACTGGGACCGGAGGATTCCGGTTCTCTCTCCCTCACTCGCGATGCCGCTGGTTTGTCAGTGGTCAGTGGTTGATCGGTACTCCGACAACGAACTACTGACCACTGACAAATTTCTCAACGCAACCTGACTTGAAAACTAATCACCCCTCCGGTGTGCCCCTTGAGTGGACTGTCCAACTCAAATCGAATCACTTGGCTCCCTTCGCCATTGTCGTCCACATGAGTCGAGCCTTCTCGATCAGAAGTGGCCGAGTCATCCACGTATTCGAGCCGTGGCGTCAGGTTGTCGATGATGCGGACGTATCGCAGTTCGCGGTCGCCAAGGTTGTCGAAGCGAATCGTAAAGGTGATCACATCACCGGGCTTGGCAGAATCTTTGTCAGCGAGCTTGACGATCCGCAGTTGTCCCGGCTTCTTGTGGCTCTCGTCGATACCGGTAAGCTCGGCGACTTTGAACATCGCATAGACCTCTTGAGCGGCCGTCAGATTGGCCATGATGACCGGGTTTAATTCGCGAGTCCAAGTCCCTGCTGCCGCGAGGCCGCCGTTCAACTGCGCCAGTTCAGACTGACGAAACTGCCCGTCTCGTAAGAACTGCACGCCTTCGAACAGATTCATCAGCTTCGTGTGCTGAGCGACTCCCTTTGCGGCGGAGACATCGCTGCGAGCGGCTTTGCCCAGCAAGCCACCCGCTCGCGAACGCATCCGCACACCTTGCACTCGATCGCGTTGCAAGTGAGTTCTCCCCCCGACTCGCGAACGCAGACCGGCTCCTTGAATTTGATCGAAGTTGTTGGTCACACGTTGCACGTTGAAGTCTTCGCGAACCCCATTGACCGATCTCACGGCAGCGAATCGCGGCGCGTAGATCGCCACTCGATTCGAGGCTTTCACACGGCGATTTCCCTTGTCGTCGTGGTATTCGGCGACGGTGTCTTCGGTATCAACGCCGAGCATCATCTCGCCGTCGTAATGCACCGGAAAACTTCGGTCACCGCCGTCGAAAAGGTACTCATCGGGAAAGAGTTCGACCAATTTGGGGTTCGCAGTCGGCGGCCTCGGTGTCCCCTTCTTCTTCGTCGAGTTCGCTTCCTGAGCGTCCGCATGAGACGTCATTTGCACTCGCGGTTCAGCTTCGGAGAACGAGGTCGCTTCGCTGATGTTGTCTGCCGTGACGACATCCGCTTTCTTGTGAGCGGAGCTTGTCAAAATCGGCGCACCGCTGCCAAAGAACGGCCCTTGTATTTCATTCGGTGCCGGCAAACGACCGCCGAGTCGAATGAGTGCGAGCGGTCGCCCCGCTTTGTCTGCCTCTTCAATAAGATTGAGTCGCGCATTGACCGTGCGAACGGCGGTGTCCGAGGTCAACTCAAAAGGCAACGCGAGTTGTGGCTGCTCAAGGTAAACCACCTTCGTGACCATGCGGCCTTCCACTGCGGCTTCGATCTCTTCGATGCTGAAAGCAATCGGTAGCGGAAACGCGTCCGACTGTCCTGACGGTGGATGCAAGCGGTCGATCACTTCGATCGACGGGAAGAGTTCGATCCCCGGAAACTCCGGCATCTCGCTGAGCCGCAAACGATACGACTGGCTCACCGCTAAGCGAACTTGTGCTGTCTCTTTCGCTTCTTCGCGAGAGCCGATGAACCACGTGACTCGCCCTTTCGAGGGTAACTCAACGCGAACCGGCTGAAACTCAAAACCGTTGACTCGACCTGCCGTGCGAACCCATTGACCCCATGTGCCCGGTGACGCTCGATGATCCAGAAGTGAATATGGTTCCGAGCCTGAATTCTCTTGGGCGTGAACGACATCTGACAACGGAGTCGCGTTTGACAACAGGCCGCAGACCAACAACGCATTCGTCAACATTCCGACCAGTCGCAGACGACGCAACGCGTTCCACAAATCGGCCAACAAGCCGAGCCGTCGGAGGCAAATCAGTTCGGGAAGAATGTGCGGGCTCATAAGCATTAGCCGCGTGGAGAAGATGTGATTGGCGGGAGGTGTGACGTGCGGCAGAAACATCGCCGTCCCGAAGCAGCAAGCAGCTTCGGGACGGCGTGAAGGATCATTCGATGACGACTACTGATTCACGTTCCAGTTCGGCTGAGACAACTCACCGGGTCCGTAGATCGGGTGCTTCTCACTGTATTCAACATGCTTCACTGGCTTTGGCAGACGGATGCCCGGATCGTGTTTGACGTCCATCAGCATGTGATCGACGGGCTTCGGAATCTCTTGCTTGGTCAGGTTGCGAACCGTGTGCGACTTGAGTCCAGCAGGAGAACCGAAGGGCAAGTGTGGAGGTCCAGGCAATCCGATCGGAGTGGCCGTCATCGGCATTCCCCACATCGGCGTACCGTTCATTCCCGCAATCGGACCCATAGGCCCCATCGGACCCATTGGACCCATTGGGCCACGACCGGGGCCACCCATAATCATCGGGCTGGGAACACCAGCGTAGATGCCGTCCATCTCTTCGACGGGAATCGGTGGGACGATCTCACCCTTTTCGCCATCGTAGTTGTAGCTGACCTGTTGCAGGCCATCTTCGGTGAGAGCCATTGGGCCAGCGTTGCTCGCTTGTTGTTCGAGGTTCTTGTTACCGACTCGCAACACCACCATGATCGTGCCACGGCGATCTGCTTCAGCCACTGGATCAACACCTGGATCAAGTCGTGTGGACGAGAGAGTCTCGACACCGGCAATCGCCAGTTCTTGGAACTTCGGGTCCGGCAGATAGATCACCTTCGTCACGAAGTTGTTGCTCTCGATCTGATCGAGGTCTTCATCCGTCAGCTCGATCGGCACGCTGTTGTGACCGAGGTACGCATCGGTCGTCGGGTGAGCCGGATAGACCTGCAAGGTTGGGTACAGCGTCAGCCCCTCGCGACCGGTGATCGACGCGATCTTCAAGCGGTAGGTCGCCGCTTGATTGAACTCCCAGCGAGCCGGTGAGACCAACTGGTTCTCGGCGTAGCCTGGACCAATCTTCCAACCAATCTTCATCCCGATTGGGCCAACGAATCGAATTTGTGTTGTCGTCGATTGGAAACTCCGAGCCATCGGAGGGGCCATCATCGGCAACACGCCGGGGCCGGGGCCATCAACCATTGGACCGGGGCGGCTCATCATCGCCGCAGGCGGAGCAACGTACTCCCCTTTGTCGATGAGACCTTGCCCGTCGAGGTGGCAGCCGAAGCACACGACGACCAAGGTTCCAAGTGCCAGAAAGTAATATCTCATTGCGAGTCCCTTCGACCGAGACGGTCACTCTGCCCCGACTGGGGTCGCCCTGCTGACAAACTGGAACTAGAATTCCGCCGCTTTCCGCGAGCTGGTTTCGGCGGACTTCTTGGCCGCCGCCGTCTCACGAACTCCGACTGACCCGACTCACCGCGAGTCGGCCTAACGAGCAAAAACTCGTTCGGTATCCGGGAGTTAATTTCGGTTCTCAACACTCCGAATCTTTGGCAAATCCGTTACGTTCGGAACAACATGAAAAGTCTTCCTAGCTTGACTCTGGCCGCAATCGCCTTGTTTGCAGTCGGTTACGGCATAAATTCCGCCGTTTTGCGAGGCGCTCAAGAAGACTCGCAAAAAGGGCCGGTGGCCGAAAAGCGGAACCCCGATCCCGGAAAGAGGTCGTCTGGCGGCACAAAGCGAGAACCATCACCCGACGAACCGGGACCGGAATCCTCCGAAGCGAAAGCCGCACTGGAGCAAGCTCGGCAGCGGCTCAAGTCATACCGGTCCATCAAGTCGCGGTTACAAGAAACCGTCGCTTTGGGGAATCGCCGGTTCACAGTCAAGGGCGCTTACCTGCAAGGGGCTGACCTGAAGTTGCGACTGGAATTTCAAGTGAAGCTCGGCGACACCGAAGGCTCGGTGCTGGAAGTCTGCGACGGGCAAGTGCTATGGACTCGGCATCACATCGGAGCCGACACGCGAATCACTCGCCGTGATGTCAGCCAGATTCAACAAGCGGCAGCCGGAGCCGGACTCACAGACAATCGCCTGATCGTGGAACTTGGTTTCGGCGGCCTTCCCGGTTTGTTCGCGTCAATTGAAAAAACGATGCAGTTCGACAAGTACAAAGAGGAATCCCTCGAAGGGCACAACGAGATTGTGCTCGAAGGAGGTTGGCGTCCGGCGATGTTGAAATCCTGGAGAGGAGAGAATCCGAACGCTCCGCTTCCTGATTACGTGCCGGTTCGGATTCGGCTTTATCTCGATGCGGAAACATCGTTCCCACGCCGTATTTTGTATCTCAGCCGCAATGCCGAGCAGGCACTGCGTCCAATGGTCAGCCTCGATTTCACCGAGGTTCAAACAGATGTCCCGGTCCCGGCTGACGCTTTCAAATTCGTTCCGCCGGAAGGGGTCTTCCCAGCGGACCTGACTCAAGAGTTCTTGGATCAGATCAAACAACGCCAATTGGGCGGCCCAGTTCGCAACAAGTAACCCGAAGCGTCAGCGAGGGCGAATGCTCCCTAACGCATCGACACCAAAACGCTTCGAATTGGAGCGACATAAAGTGTCCACCCTCGCTCACGCTTCGGGTTACAAGGAACAACACTTAGATCGAGCGTCAACATGCCTCCCGCGCCTGAACTACAGCTCGCTTCGGAAGTTGACGATGGGCAGTTTCGACTCGACGTCATTGTTCCGAGCTGGATGCTGTCGATCGCGGCTCACGTAGTGATATTTTGTGTGCTGGCGGTGATCTTGCGTGGTTGCAACTCGTCGGGATCGGTCGGTCCCAAAGCGGGTGACGGGACGTTTCGAGAAGTCGGACTGCACATCAGACGCGACGCGGCACCGAACAACTCAAACCAAGACTCCAGCGAACCGTCGCCCAACGAGGCAATGACGCGCGATGAAGGACAGCCGCAACCGGAGACCTCACTCGTCGGTGACAACAAAGCGGTCAGCGAATTACTCAGCCGACCGACCCAATCAGGATTGCCGCTGCTGGGACCGGGACCGGCAACCTCGTTGCGAACGCCGTCAAACGCCACCGATCTCATCAAGCCTTCCGGAAAACGAGGCGGCGGCGATGAATCGTCTGGGCTGGGCGAGACGACGTTTTTTGACATCGCCGCGCAAGGAAATCGGTTCGTGTATGTTGTCGATCGCTCCGGCAGCATGTACGACCACAACGCCATTCGAGTCGCGAAGGAAGAACTCGTCGCGAGTCTGGCGGCGCTCGAACAGACACAGCAGTTTCAGATCATCTTCTACAACACGGAACTGATCGAGATGCGTGGTCGTGATGATAAACCGCAGATGCAATGGGCCACGGAGATCAATCGGACACTCGCTCGCCAATTCATCTCCGGCATTCAACCCGACGGTGGGACCGACCACATCCCGCCGCTTCGCAAAGCGTTGCGATACCAGCCGGAGCACCTCTTCTTCCTGACCGACGCCGACCAGCCGCAGTTATCCGCTCGCGAGCTGAACGAGATCCGCATTGCGAACGGCGGTCGCACGAAAATTCACTGCGTCGAATTCGGCAAAGGGACTGAAATCAACGTCGACAATTTCCTGAAGCGCCTCGCGAGAGAAAACGGCGGCACCTATCGCTATCGCGACGTGACGCGGTTTGAGCATCGGCAGAAGTAGACGAGTCACTCCGTAACTCGAGGCACTGTCAAACTTCAAGCGGAGTGTTTTCAACGCAAAGGTGCAAAGGGACGCAAAGCCTCGCAAAGATTCTCGGCTGATTACCTTTTGATTCAAACACGAACTGAGCGGGATGTTTGCGGTCATCCTTTGCGAATTTTAGCGAACCTCTGCGCCTTTGCATTGAAGGCTCCTCACTCTGAATAGGCGACGTCCGGTTCACCAAGCATCGCGATGATGGCTACGTAGAAAGTCTCGTGCTCGCCCACTAGCATCGCTCGCACGAGGTTGAGCAGGTGACTTGCTTGCTCCATTACGGCACCAAAATCAAACAACTCACAGGCGGGCCGCCTGTGCGACGAGGGTGGATTCATGGCGGGGAGTTTTCCGAGGCGTGCGTTGATCAGCGTCAGTGACAAAGCGGGTTTGGCGGAGTTAGCCAAAGGGTTGAATGAACTCGGATTTGAAATTGTCTCGACCGGCGGGACGCGCGCGTTCCTCCAGCAACAAGCGGCGAACGTCATCGACATCGCCGAATATACGGGCTTCCCGGAAATCATGGATGGTCGCGTGAAGACGCTGCATCCGAAGGTTCACGGAGCAATCCTCGGTCGGCCCGATGTGGCTCATCACGCCGAGGCGATTGCCGCTCACGGGATCATTCCGTTTGAGCTGGTCGTCGTAAATCTGTATCCGTTCGAGGCGACGATCGCGAAGCCCGGCTGCACGATCGAAGAGGCGATCGAGAACATCGACATCGGCGGGCCGAGCATGGTTCGCTCGGCGGCGAAGAATCATGAATACGTTGGCATCGTCACGTGCCCCTCGCAGTACGCACGAGTCCTCGGTGAGTTGAAGACCGCCGGTAAGTTGTCACACGAGTTCCGCCGCGAACTCGCTGCGGCGGCGTTCGCTAAGACCGCGAGTTACGACCGAGCGATCGCCGATTATATGGCCGGCATCACCGGCAAGCTGACTCCCGAAGAGAAGCCCGACGACGTCACGATCAACGAGAAGACATTCCCGCGCGTGCTGCATCTCGACTTCGAGCGGCGGATGCCGCTGCGTTATGGCGAGAACCCACATCAAGCCGCCGCGTTCTATGTCGAGCCGAATGCCGACAAAGCCACGCTTGCTTCCGCCGAGAAGTTGCACGGCAAGGAATTGTCGTACAACAACCTGCTGGACCTCGACGCGGCGATGGCAATTGTTCGGGAGTACGATCAACCGGCGGCCGTCGTCATCAAGCACAACAATCCTTGCGGCTGCGCGATCGCCGACTCGTTAGCCGTTGCGTTTGAGAAAGCGTATGCGGGAGACCCGATCAGCGCGTTCGGCGGCATCTTTGCCTTCAATCGCGAAGTCGATATGGCCACTGCCGAACAGCTCTGCGCACCGGATCGTTTCGTCGAAGCGATCATCGCTCCCGGCTTCAGCAGCGATGCGTTTCAAGCCTTGACCACTCGGCCCAAGTGGAAGAACAACGTCCGCTTGTTGCGCTGCTCGGCGTTCAACGACTCGCGCGGCGAGTCGCTCGAATATCGTCGCGTTGCTGGCGGCCTGCTCGTTCAATCGCGCGATGATCAAGCGGATCCCGAAGTCGATTGGAAGATTGTCACAACTCGTCAACCGACCGACGCTGAACTGCGTGACCTGCGTTTTGCGTGGCGAGTTTGCAAGCACGTGAAGTCAAACGCGATCGTCTTCGCCAAAGACGGAGCGATCACCGGCACCGGAGCCGGCCAGATGAGCCGCCTCGATTCCTCACAAATCGCCGCGCAAAAGTCCGGCGATCGTTGCCCAGGCGGAGTTGTCGCCAGCGACGCCTTCTTCCCGTTCCGCGACGGCATCGACCAAGCGGCCAAAGCCGGCATCCTCGCCGCGATTCAACCGGGCGGCTCGCGCAACG
>JAYUFI010000460.1:0-14120 GCA_043738805.1 Planctomycetaceae bacterium
GTGATGTGGTCGATGAGAACCCGAAGACGAACATCCCTTGTTACTTCGAGGGCTCAGTCGTGTCGTCATTCAATCCTCGAACGCCGACCGTTCTGGCGGTCGCGATCAACGGAACCATCCACGCAGTGACGCAGGCGATCCTAGAATCGGAGATCGGCAATCACTGGTCGGCGATGGTTCCGGAATGGGCCTTTCATCCGGGAAAGAACGACGTTCGCTTCTTTGTCGTGACCGGTATTGATTGGCAACTCACGCCGTGCGGGACAGTCGGTCCCGAACCCAAAGATGACAAAGCCAGCGACGGCTCAGGCAACGAAAAAGCCCAACAGCCATGATGCCGTCGGGCTTCTTTGCCGGGACAATTTGAGTTTGTTCGTGCGTCACCAACCGAGCGACATATTAGTCTCGATCGCCTTTTGAGCCTCATGCAGATCAGAACCCGTATCGAGCATATAGAGCCGAATGGCATGAACCTTGTCGCCGTGTGCTCGCGACAAACAATCGCGAGCCGTGTCACATGGTTCCGCATTGCCAGCGATTCCCAGCAGTCGCTTCGAGATGACCCAAATATCACGCGGTCGCTTCGTCAGCCGGACGACGTCTTCACCGGGATAATGCTCCTTGGCAATTTGTGCTGCCTGCTCTTGCGAGTCAGCCCAGCTAATCATGATGTGTGCGTTGGTTTCGATTTCGTACAAAGCCATGATCAGACTCCTGTGAACGTGTCCCAGCGGCAGTGTTTGCACTCGCGCCGCAACCTCATCAATTCAGCCTCTCGACGGCGACGCTCCATCGAATTCTGCAATCGCAGCGAGAGTATAGTTCGCTCCGAAATCGCCCGCCATCGTCTTCATCAGCCAGTGACCACCAGCGCCTTTTCTTCAGCCGCGCTGCGGCGGAGATAAAACGGTTCTAGCGTCCAATGGTCGGCGAGCTCTCTGGCTTGAGCTTGATGTTCGCCCAATTGAGCGATGAAGTTCGCTTGAGGTGAACGGTACTCCAGATCAAGGATTCGCACGGAGCTTGGCAAGCTGGCTCGCACCGATTCGGCAGCGATGCCGCTGAGTGCGATCTGTGGCTGTGAAGCGGCGATCTCACCGAAGCGGCAACACCAATCGCCTTGCGGCTCAATGGAGATGTCGGTGGGGCGAGTCCAACTCGTGATGTCGCTGCCTGTCGTCGCATTCGTTTTACGAACATAGCGGCCAACAAACAGATCGCCGCGTTGGGCATCTGAAACGACGTGGACTTCAGAGACGTCAGAAGGACTTGCCGACGCGATCGCTCGAAAGGTATCGACGGCGGCCAGTCGGCAGCCGGTGGCGTAGGCCAACGTCTTGGCAAAGACGACGCCGACTCGCAGCCCCGTGAAACTTCCGGGGCCGATGCTGACAGCGATCACTTCGAGTTGCTTGGCCGTGAGTGCGTGACGACGCAACAGAACCTCAACCTCTGAAACCAATGTCTGAGCGTGTCGCCGTCCGACTTGCTCGATCGACACCGCTTCAAGCGTTTCGCCATTCCGCCGCAGCGCAATCGCTCCGGCAAGCCCCGATGTTTCGATCCCCAACGTCAACATGCTCACGCGACTGTCCCGTCTGTCACGAGCAACCTGTGCTCGAAGAAAACACGATCTCTAAAACGCCGTGATGATTGTTGGGCAAACGAGATCGTGTCACAACCGATTTCCGAGTTCTTTGACCGAGCGTTGAGTCAGATCGTGAAGCAGACAAAGAGTCGGCGATCGTTATTTGATCGTGTTTGTGTCCTTTATCCGCAGGGAAAAACATCTGCGGATTTCCTGCGGATAGCAAAGCTGGCCTGTGGATGAAACCAGCAACGCCAGAAGTGCCTCCATCCACGAATTAACCTGAGCCGTCATCGGAGCGTCCGTGAGCGACATTGCGGCTCCGCAGGAAATGTGGATCATTCACCAATTCCAAGTCACAGACACTCATTTGCCACTGACTACGAACTCAACACCGCATGACAGCCACATCACTTGAACCCAGTCCAACGTTTTCTCTGTCACGTGACGCGGCAGGCCGTTTGATCGTCACTGACGCGCAGGGGCGACGCCATGAGAACGTCGAGCCGATCCGGGCGTTTCCGATCTCTGATCCGGAGCATTGGGTTTCGCTTTGTGATCCGTCCGGCCATGAAGTGGCTCAGGTTTGTGACCTTCAGCAATTGGCTGCCGATCAGCAAGAACTGTTGCAGACGGAATTGACCCGCCGGGAATTCGTGCCGGTGATTCAGCGCATCGTCAGCATCTCGTCTCTGGCCGAACCGTGCGAATGGTTGGTTGAGACGGATCGTGGGCCGACGTCTTTTGTGCTCAACAGTGACGAGCATGTCCGCAAGCTGGGATCGGAGAAGGCACTGATTCTCGATTCGCACGGGCTCCGCTATTTGGTCCCCGACGCGAAGCAACTTGACGCGAACAGTCGCAAGCTGCTCGCTCGCTATCTGTCGTGAGTCTCGCCGTAGTTGAGGGCCGCGCAGTAACCCGAAGCGTGAGCGAGGGCGAACGCTCCCTGACGCCCCGAATTCGCAGTCCGTTAGAGCATTCGCCCTCGCTCACGCTTCGGGTTACTGCGCGGGAAAGCTCGGCCACGTGGTGGCTCGACACCGCTTTCGCTGATCGGGATCATGCGACCGTGGTGCGGAAGTCTGGCAGAGTTGCTGCCTCACTCCGCGCGGTGATCCAACGCGGCGTCGAGCCGATGTATTCCAAAGGGACTGGCGATGAGTTTGTTGGCTGTGGTCTTGGTCTCCGCCATTGTGCTGTCGATCGCGTACGTGACTTATGGCCGAGTCCTCGCGCGCCTGTTGCAGTTGGACCCGAATCGGCCGACGCCGGCAGTCGAGTTGAACGACGGCCTCGACTTCGAGCCGATCGAGCCGAAGTTTTTGCTGAGCCAGCATTTCTCCGCTATCGCGGCTGCCGGGCCGATCGTTGGGCCGATTCTGGCGGGAGTTTGGTTTGGCTGGGTGCCGGCGCTGATCTGGATTCTGGTCGGCTGCATTTTCATCGGCGGTGTGCATGATCTGGCGTCACTGACTGCGTCGATCCGTCACAAAGCCCGTTCGATCGCAGAGGTCGTCCGCGACCACATGACTCGGCGGTCGTACTTTCTATTTCTGAGCTTCGTCTGGATCGCGCTGGTTTACATCATTGTCGCGTTCACCGACCTGACCGCGTCAGCGTTCATCGGCCTGATTCCGATGGAGAACAATGTCGTCGTACTCGGCGGCGGAATTGCCACGTCGTCGCTGTTGTACCTCGTCTTGCCGATCGTAATGGGGCTGCTGCTGCGGTACACGAAGTTGTCGCTCAACTGGGCCACAATCATCTTTTTACCTCTGGTCGGCGTCTCCATTTGGGCAGGGCAATTGCTGCCGTTCCAATTGGAGTCATTTCTGCCGACCCCCACTGGCTTTGACGATCCGGCGATCCTGACGACCGTCGTGAACGACAACGCACGACGTATTTGGGACGTGCTGTTGTTGGGATATTGTTTGATCGCGGGATTGCTTCCGGTGTGGCTGCTGCTGCAACCACGCGGTCACTTGGGAGGTTACTTCCTGTATGCGGCATTGGCCGGAGGCATGTTGGGGCTGATGTTTGGCGGAAAGCCGATCGAGTATCCGGCCTTCATCGGAATGGAAGGCCGCAACGGCATGAGCCTCGTGCCGATGCTGTTCATCACGATCGCCTGCGGAGCATGCAGCGGATTTCACTCTCTGATCTGTTCCGGGACGACGTCTAAGCAGCTCGCGAAAGAGACCGATGCCAAAGCCATCGGTTACGGGGCGATGCTCCTGGAAGGGATGGTGGCGATCGTCTCGCTGTGCTGCGTGATGGTCCTTGCCCAAGACGCGAAAGTGTTCTTCAGCCCGGAAGGTAAGCTGGCTCCCAAGGCGAATCTGATTTACGCACTGGGAATCGGCCAGTTCCTGGAAGTGCTGGGAGTTGATCCCAAATTCGCGGTGTCGTTCGCTTTGATGGCGTTCACGACCTTCATCTACGACACGCTCGACGTCTGCACGCGACTGGGACGTTACATCATTCAGGAATTGACCGGCTGGCATAACCGATTCGGCCGTTGGCTGGGGACGACGTTGACTGCTGGCGCACCGCTCTTCTTTCTGCTTCAGCCGGGAGTCGATGCAAACGGCAAACCGCTTCGCCCGATTTGGGAAGCCTTCTGGTCGTTGTTCGGTGCCAGCAACCAACTGCTGGCGGCGTTGACGTTGTTGGGAGTCACCGTATGGTTGTGGCGAACGTACCGCGCCAAGTGGGTCTGGTTCGTAACCGGCATCCCGACCGTGTTGATGTATGTGATGAGCACGTGGGCGTTGGTCTCGATGACCTGGCCGAAGTTCTTTGACCAAGCCGGTGCCTTGGCCGCTCCGAAGGACGTCGTGCCGTGGATCGGACTCGTGCTGCTGGTTCTGGCGGTGTTGATGCTGCTGGAAGCGATCGTCGTCTTAGCCGGAAATCGATCCGCGTCGCCGCCGTCGTCACGCGGTGAGGTGCCGGGGGCTGTGGCGTTGGGGAAATGAGCCAAGAACCAAATTTGAAATCCGGTTCTCCGCCAAGTGTATTGAAACACAAATATCTCCCGCAGAGGCGCAGAGTTCGTGGAGAAAACAACCCTCGTTTTCGTCAATCTCCGCGAACTCTGCGCCTCTGCGGGAAACTTTTCAGATCACCTTTTCCAATACGGATGGCGGAGAGCCTGAAACCTCAAATCTCAAACCTCAAATCTGAAATCTCCTCACCAATGCCGCATCCCTACAGCCACATTCCGGAGTTGATGAACCTCGAAGCGGGGCGCGGGTTGGTGCGTATCCCGGTCGAGTTGGATGTGCCGTTTACTCCGCGAGTCCGCGCGTTGGTCGACACTGCCGAGTTTCAGCGGCTGGCGCATATCTCGCAGCTTGGGTTGACGTCGCGCGTTTATCCGGGGGCGACTCACACGCGGTTTGAGCACGCTCTGGGAGTGTTCCTCAATGCCTTGAAGTACCTGTGGCAATTGGGTCGCGATCCACGATTCACAGCGGTTGTCGATACGCATCAAGCGGAAGTGTTGATGGTCGCGGCGTTGTTGCATGACCTCGGTCATTGGCCGTTCTGCCACCCGATCGAAGATATGGATCTACCTGAGTTGCAACATCACGAAGCGTTCGCGGCGGAATTTCTCAAGCCGCATCGCGAGTTGGCTCAGGTGTTGCGCGACGAATGGCAAATTGATCCGGCAGAGGTGCTGGATGTGCTTGTCGCGAAGACCGACACGGTGCCGTTGCGGCTGATGCGGTCGATCCTGTCGGGGCCGATCGACATCGACAAGATGGATTACCTCGATCGCGACAGCCTGCACTGCGGCGTGCCGTATGGCCGGCACTTCGACAAGCAGCGGTTGATTCAATCGCTGCTTGTCAACGAAGCGGGGGACGGGCTCGCGTTGAGCGATAAAGGGAAAACCGCCGCCGAGTTGATGGTCTTCGCCCGCTATGTGATGTTCAGCGAGGTTTACTGGCATCACGCGGTGCGGTCGGGAACGGCGATGTTCGCTCGCAACTTCTTCGAGTTGCGGCACAAGTTTGAGCTGCGGTCGTTTTTCGAGCTGACCGAAGCGGACACGATTCGCGAACTGCGGCAGGCGGCTCGCGGCACGGATTGCGAAACGCTGGTTGAAGGAGTCTTCGGGCCGAAGCGCCGGTTGTTCAAGCGAGTTGTCGAGTACACGCACTCGCTGCATCCCGATGTGTACTCGCAATTGGCCGGGCAGCCGTATGAGTTTCTCGTCCGCTGCGGTCGGCGATTGTGCGAGTCGTTGTCGAGCGTGCTCGGACGCCGCTTATCGCCGGTCGCGATTTTATTGGATGCCCCGCCGCCGCATCGCGAAGTGGAGTTCAACGTTTCGATCTACTTCCCGAAAGAAAAGTTGTATCGCCCGCTGCACCGTGTCTCGCCGGTGGTCGACGCGCTGGCGAAGACGCAGTTCGATGACTTCGTCAAACGAGTCCGCGTGTTCGCCGATCCGGAGATCGCGGGCGAATTGAGCGAGATGCCGACGTTTGCGGATGCGCTGCTCAAGGCGATTGCGGATGAGCGATAGGGGGAGATGGCTCGCGTCGTGCTAACTTTACTTCGCACGCTGCGGAAATTTCGGCAGACGCTGCAGGAAATCAAAGCGTCCCGGTTTCGTCGCTGATTCGGGACGTGAGTCGACATTCGACGGAGCCGCCGACGGATCAGGCAGGTCGTGAACGATGACGCGGAGGTCATCGAACTGAACGTCGCCGATGCCATGCAGCGTGATGGTCAGTGAGTAATCGCCGTCTTGATAGGCTTCACGCAACAGTTCGATCTTTTGCCATTCGCGTTTTTGCGTTTCTCGCCACGCGCCGGTCATGCCAGTGAGGTTATCGCTGAGCGTCACGCCCTCAATGTTGCCCGTGATCGGTGAGCTGACCCGAACGCTGCCGCTGATGTGCAAAATTTGACCGACTCGCACCGGGATCGGCGGCGTGACAATCGTGATCGGCGGTGTGTCGATCACGCTCGGTGTGTCGGTATTTGTTTCGGGAGCAGCGAAGAGTCGCAAGCAACGGCTGTCTCGCCCCGGTGCTGCAAACACGAGTGCGTCGGAGCGAATGCCGACGAGATCAGACGGCACAATTTTCTGCCAACCGACACGCGACAGCGCGGCGAAGTCGAGCACCTCGAAATCACCTTTGGGCAGCAAGTTGATCGAGTCGCGTGTCGCTGCTTTGCCGAGGTTCGCCACCAAACGCCAGTGGTCGGGCAACGTTTGAAAGCACAACGTGTGTGGACTACCGATCGGTGAGTTCAAGCGAAGCGTTGCCGTCTCCCAGTGGGCTCGTTGCAGAATTCGCAGAGCTTGCAGACTGGCTTGGCTGAGTCGCGCTGCCTCGTCGAAATTTTTCTTCAACAAGACAATGTTCGCCGAATTGGCCGACGCTCGCTGACCGGATTCCCTCGCTTGAGCCAGCACTCGTTCCAATGCCTCCGCTGGAAAACTGCTCTCCGCCGTTTGCAAAAGTCTGCGAGCTTGTGCGAGGAGTTGCGGAGCATCGGTGAGGCCAACTCCCAATTTCGTCAGGACGTCATCGGCAATGCGAACCCGATTGAACTTGGCTTTCGCGAGATCAATTTGGACTCGTGCGCTTTGAGCCTGCATCGACTCCATCTTGCGTTTGAGGTTCTCAACAACACTGCGGTCGGAAGTGACGACGATCGCCGCCGTCATGTCGAACTGCGGCAAGCGAATTCGTCGGCCTCCGGGAATCGGCTCGCTCGGCAGATTGACGATGCGTGTCGTTGTGACTTCCCATGCCTGAGCCGTATCGGGAACGCTCGCGACATCAATCGTCGCTCCCGGAGCGGCCATCTTTCCCGGAACGAATTGAGCGTCGTGCTCGTACCAAATCGGCAACAGCAACGTTGCGTTGTTTGTGCGAAAGACAGCCGCTTCCAACTCACTGCGTAACCGATTTTCGCGTCGCACCGTTGACGTGTGCGCCGCTTGTTGAATTTCGCGATCGGCGCGTGAGATCGCCGAGTTCCGAAATGCCACGTTGTGCGAACTCGGCGCATTGATCTCGAACTGACGCTGCTCGATCAACGTCCCTCCGGCGAGAAAATCCTCCAGCAGTTCTAACTCGAAATTGAGCTGAGAAATTGCGAGCCGCCGCTCTTCCGCCCCCGGTGCTTTTGACTCCAGCGATTCGCTGAATGAGAAGCCCAAACCGCGATAACCCGCCGCGAGCGAGGCGTATGTCAGCAAGCGAAGTTGCTCCGGTTCGACGATCATCGGGATCAATCCCGCTGCCTGCCGTTGACGTGAAACGTCGGGTAATGCCTCGGTTGGCAACCATGTAAACATGAAGCTGCCCGGTCGCGCGAGCTTGCGATGATGGTCGAGCGATTCGCGATAAGTCTTCAACGATTGGTCGGAGTTCAACACATGCCGACTGCTGCCGAGAACTTGCAGATGCCGCGAGTAAATTCGCTCGCCGCCCAACACATCGGCCATAATCGGCCGATGCCGGTCGCGATCGGCGCTTTGCACTTGAGTGATCCATTGCAGTACGTCACGCCGAGCATCCGCCGGCATCGCAACTCCGAGGTTAAACATCAAGATGTTGTCCCAGTCGCGCGGGATCGGCGGCAAACTGGCTTCATCACCGTTGAGTAATTGTCCGGTCGATGATTGCAGACGCGGTGGAACAGCCGCCGCAAATAGTCCACGTTCTTTCAACGAACTTTGCAACTCGACATCGTTCGCATCAGGAATCCACACGGTGTTGAAACCTGAGTCGCGAAGGACATCGACCGACTCGTTGTGGTACGGAAGCATTCGCGGAAAAAACGGACGACCGCCGACGAACAATCGGTCCAATTGAAAGGTCACCGGCCACGGAGCGGATTCATCACTGACCGCGATCTCTTTCAAGTCTGCCGTTGAAGGCGACGCGGTCGGCAACACGACCGGCCCAAAGGTCAGGTCATCCAAAAACAACTCGGTCTGGCCGACATCGAGCGTCAGTTCCAAAGTCACGCGATCAACGACAGGATCACGCAGATCAAGTGACGCAGGTTTGAGCTTCGCTCGCAGCAGGCGGCATTGTTCCTGCAAGTTCTTGGTCGTCACGCCGACGTTCAACTCTTGCCACTTCGGCGACTGAGTGTACGTTTTGCCTCGCAACGACAGCTTCAATTGCTGAGCCGCACTGGAATCAGTTCTCGGATCAGTCTGCCGAGGAAAGACCACGCGCAGGCCGACCGTCGTGCCATTCTTGTTTGAGCGGACCATGAGTTTCAGTTTGACGTCGTCAATCGCTCGTGCGACCGGGAGCCGATGATCCAGCAAAATCGTCGTCGGCCCGTTCAGGACGTGGAACACGAAGTACTCCGCTCCAGTTCCTTGATGCATTCCCGAAGCGATGCGGCGTTGTTCTACGCGTTGAAGTTCTCCCTCAGCGACTCGGAATTTCCACGACGGTTTCTGATCGTCAAACCTTTCGGTGAACTCTTCGGTCGATCCGGTTGAGGGAGGAGTCAGTGCGAGGCAAAACCAAACAGCAACACACCACCAGAGCCTGGGCTCCGGCGTGCGTCGTCGCCGCGTAGATTGTGTCTTTGACTCGTCCATGAGAGTTTGCGCGACCCGCAGAACCGGATTGATTCGATTCCCGCGTTGTTGAATTTATGAAACAACCTCGTGTTGATTTCTTACCACAACGTCGCAGATCGGTTGCGGCTGTTCAATGCCTATTCTTTGCTGTAAGTGGCGGACTCTACAAGGAGTTGCGAAGTAGGCCAAGACGACCTCCGCTGCGACCGGTGCAATCAATACGACAGGATGTGACTCGAATTGCGAGACGCAACTGCTGGCTCAAACAAGGGTTCTGTCAGGTGGCTTGTGAAATCTCGAACGCTGGCACAAAATCTGATCCCTGTAACGGGGACGTTGACTAGGAGTTCGCGCAGATATGACCACAAAGCCACGATTTCCGGACACGGGCGAGAGCGATCTGCCACGTGAACTAATTGAACTTGCCCAAAGAATTGCAGGGCTTCCGGAACCGTTGCAACGGGATTTGGAAGCCTCGTACTGCCGCGTGGTTGAATCCGTTCGCCGCCGCCGTCGCATTCTCTCGCTGGTTCAAGAAGCACTGTCGCAGCTTCGCTTGGACATCAAATACTTGATGTTCGATTTGGAAGTGACTCGCAAAGAGCGCGACGCGCTAAAGATGAAGCTCGAACAAGACTGATGTTGTTTCACTTCGACAACGAAGTGGGAGTGAGCATGTCGAGCGATCATTTGGCGGACTACTTGGCTCAATGGCACGATCAACGGGAGCTGTTGCGCGTCTCGGTTGAGGTTGATTCGGTTCACGAAATTGCCGCAATCACCGATCGGGTCTGTCGCACTCATTCAGGGAATCCCGCCTTACTGTTTGACCGCGTGCGCGGACATACGCTGCCTGTAGTCACCAATCTTTGGGGAAGTCCTCAACGAATCAGTTCAGCGTTTGGAGTGCCGTCGTTTGATCGGCTGGCGCAGCGAGTCGATGACTGGTTATCGACCTCGTTGCCGCGCGGACTCGTTGAGACATGGAAGCTGCTCCCTCGTTTAGGTGAACTGTCGCAATGGCCGCCGACATTGGTGAAGTCGGGATTGTGCCAGCAGGTCGTGAAGCTCGGTCGTGATGTGAACTTGGCCGAGTTACCGATCCTCACGATGTGGCCCGGTGATGCGGCTCCGGTCATCACGTCCGGACACTTCCATACGCGGTCGCCGAAAGCGGACTGCGTTGAAAACGCGACCGACAGTGCGGCATATCGACATGTTTCTGTCGTGCCGCTCGAAGTGCGCGGACGCGACGGATTGATCATTCATGGTAGTGAGCAATCCGAGTTGTGGTCGCTGCTGGCGGATTATCGTGCGCGCGGACAACAGATGCCGGTAGCGGTTGTGCTGGGAGGCGATCTGTTAATGCACGTTGCCGCATGGGCTCCGTTGCCGGTGCGAACGGATCGGCTGATTTTCGCCGGATTCTTGCGAAACAAGCCCGTTGAAGTTGTTCCTGCGCGATCGGTTCCGGTCGAAGTTCCTGCGTCGGCAGAGATCGTCATCGAAGGCTTCGTGAATCCTCAAGAGGCTTGGCAAGAGACTGCTCCGATCTCTCGCGACACTGGATTCTTTGTCGGCGGTCAATCGCGGCCGATGATTCACGTCACCGCGATCACGCATCGAGCGAACCCCGTCTTCCCGGCGATGGTTTCGGGGACGGCTCCGTCCGAAAGTCACTGGCTCGATCGCGCGTGCGAACGACTGCTGTTGCCGATCGCACGGTTGTGGATTCCGGAGTTGGTTGACTGGCGGTTTCCGTTCGCGGGATCGTGTCGGCACTTTGTGTTCGCGAGCATTCGCAAAACATATGCTCAACAATCTCGCAAAGTGATGCACGCTTTGTGGAGCCTGCCGCGAATCGCCACCGCGAAGATGCTGGTTTTGGTGGATGATGACATCGACGTTCAAGATGAAAACGCCGTCTGGACGCGAATGGCTGCTCACACTGATCCGGCTCGCGATCTCGTGCTGTGGGACGGGCCAGCCGATCCGCTCGATCACTCCCCGGCCATTCGAGGAAGTGGTCGAAAAATGGGAATAGACGCGACGCTCAAACGGCCAGACGAATTGAACGCATCGGCAACGGCTCAAGCACTGCGTTGGTCGTCAGAGATCGAAGAGCGTTTGAACGCGAGATGGACTGAGTTTGGGCTAGTGCCCCATCGTTAGTCTTCAAGAAAGTTTATCGGGGTTGAAGGCCGCGTGTGCCTCAGAGTTGCCCACATTTGCAGGCGATCCGAGAAGATTGTGTTCGGGGAACTTTGCCCTCTCTTTTTGGAGACCTCAAACTGGTCGAGTCGCGTTTGTTGGCTGCAAAGTGAGGTTCTCAGTCAAAGGCGTACGGCGGTTGCGCGTGTAGCCAAACAACCAGAGCATCCAACCGGCACAGAGCCAACAGATGACTTGTTCGCGTGCCGGTAAGCGGTCGCGCCACTCCCAGTCAGGCTTGAGCCGGATTGAACCGCCCATCCTCATGCGATTGCCGGCAATTGGATGCTCGACGCGAATCGAATTACCATGCAACAGTGCTGCTGCGGTGGTCGCAAAATCTAAGCCGCACAACGCACCGAGACGTTCCAGTTCTCGCTGCGGCTCGGTGACGAAATCCTCGTACCGCAGTCGCCGCGATTGGCTGCGACAAAGCAGGCAGACGATCATCGATAACAGATTGATGAAGGCCCAATAACCCGCTGAGTACCATGATGGGCGCGACTTGATTGTCGTCTGAACGCCAGCGGTTTGATCAGCAGTCAACGACTTCCGACGCGACCATGCCACGGCTCGCGCGTCACGCACCAGATGGATCAAACGGAGGTCGAGTCCACGAATTCGCGACAGTACGGCGGCGCGAATGGGGGTCTTGGATGAGTCAACAATGATCGACCGGCCGCTGACTTCTGCAATCGCCTGATATAACGCTTCAGTCTGATGCAGATAGGATTGAAAATCGGTGGTGGGCAAGAACCGTTGTCGCACAAGTCGAACAAACTGGATCAAACCGAACCAATGTGGAAACTCAAACTGTTTTTGTAAGACAACATAACTGGCCACCGTCGCTCCGGGTGCGCGACGTTGCCAAGCAGAACGGACGCGCGTCCAAAAGTCGCACTCCGTTCCCAATTTTCCGCACGCGCAGACTTCGTTCGACGACCAGCCGGCGCTGTGAAGATTGACCAATTCGCCGCCACCGACTGCGTCGGGATGACTGGCTAACACGGTATCCAGCAACGTCGAACCACTGCGGCCCGCGCCCATGATGTAAAGCACTCGCACCGGGCGTTCGGCTTCATCAAGGCGTTTTTCGGAAAACGAATTCTGAACTTGGCCGTCAGTAACGAGGGGTGCAATCACGATGTTTCCAATTTCTGATTAAGTCTTTTTATCCACTCAGCAGACAGAGTGCCCCCACTCATTGCGCGGCAAGTTATCGCCACGAAGCAAGTGAGCCTAGAGCGTTTTTGCGGGACCATTCAGGCGTGGTTTTCTCCTCTTGACCACTTTTGCGACTTCCATGATCTTCGCTGCTGAAGCATGTCGGTGATATCCGTCATCAATCATAGTAGGCGATCAAGAGGACTCAGGTTGTGGCACATTCGACAACAGACGCCGAAGACCGAGGTTCGGCTGCCAGCGAGGCGGCACAGGCCGTTGCTCCGCTTCCTGCTGGCGCACACATCCCCGCTCTCGACGGTATTCGAGGCATCGCCATTCTGATGGTGATGCTCTACCACTTCACCGATTCTACGCTTGGCGGTGGCGTGCTGATTAAGCTCTTCAAAGTGGGCGTCAGCGGCGTGGATTTATTCTTTGTACTCTCGGGATTTCTAATCACAGGCATTCTTTTTGATTCCAAATCGAAACCATACTACTTTCGCCATTTTTATATCCGCAGATCGCTCAGGATATTTCCGCTGTATTACGGTGTACTTGTTGCAACTTGTCTCGTTCTCCCTTATTGGAATGTCGTTGTTGGCGCAGAGGCGTTGCAGCATCAGGCTTGGCTCTGGTGGTACGGGTCAAATTATCTTCTCGGTGGGCAGGAGGTCACGACGTTGGGCGGCCTCACGCACTTCTGGTCGCTGGCCGTTGAAGAGCAGTTTTACCTCATCTGGCCGTTGGTTATTTACCTTTGTGGTCGAAGGTCCGGCATGTGGATGTGCGTCGTCTGCATGTTGGTTTCCGTGGCTTCGCGAATGATCGTCGTGGCGGCAAGCGATCCGGAATCTGCCCATCGAGCGACGTATCTTTGGACGCACTGTCGCATGGAGGCGCTTGTGGCTGGGGCGTTTATCGCGCTTGCGGCGCGAGGACCAAGAGGTCGAGCGGGCCTTATTCCATTAAGTCTGATCGTTGGAGCGGCAACGACGACAATCCTTGGGTATCTCATTTCCACAAAAGAGATCGCTAGCCTCATGGCAGGAGGTCTCGACGTCTTGCGATATACACTCTGCGCCTGGATTTATGGAGTTGTGGTGATGCTAGCTGTCGCGGCGGCACCAGCAACTTTATTTGCGAAGACAATCGGCTGCCGTTTCCTGCGATTCTTTGGCAAATACAGTTATGGGCTTTATGTCTTTCATTGGCTGCTGATCCCCACCTTCAGACACCTTTCCCCGCCTGAGTTGCTCATTTCGCGACTCGGTTCGCCGTTGCTGGGACAGCTCGCATTCATTGCGTTGGCAACGGGATCGTCTGTCGTAGCCGCAATGCTGAGTTGGCATCTTTATGAAAAGCACTTTCTCGGATTGAAGGAACTCCTGGCTCCCAGCAATTTCCGGTCCATTGGACTTCGGTGTGGGTATTGGTCTAAGCGAGTTGCCTTGTGTGCATGTCTGGTCCACCGCAGTGGAAGTAGATGGCAGTGATGAAGCTGTGCAGGTTTCGATAGCCGGCGGCCCGTCGTTTGAGGGACATGATTTTGCTGTTGAGTCCCTCGGAGACGGCGTT
>JAYUFI010000461.1:0-1993 GCA_043738805.1 Planctomycetaceae bacterium
GTCGAGTTGTGTATCGCGCTGCATCAAGTCTTTGATTTCTCGAAGGACCGGCTGATCTGGGATACCGGACATCAAATTTATCCGCACAAGCTGGTGACCGGACGGCTCGGCGATTTCTCTTCCATCCGCCGCAAAGGGGGCGTGATGGGATATCCGAATCCAGACGAAAGCGAATACGACTTGTTCATGACCGGACATGCCGGGTCGTCGGTCTCGACGGTGCTCGGCATGAAAGTGGCCGATGACTTGTTGCACGCGGACGGACGTCGGTCGGTCGCCGTCATCGGCGACGGAGCGTTGCCGTCAGGGATCGTCTTTGAAGCGTTCAACAACGCAGCGGGGCTGAAGAAAGATCTGCTGGTTGTGCTCAACGACAACAAGATGGGAATTTGCCCGCGCGTCGGCGGACTGGCGGAGTATCTCGACAAGGCCCGTGTCGCACCATTTTACAACGGACTGAAGCGCGACGTCGCATGGTTGCTCAACAAGGTGCCGGTCGTCGGCGAATCGGTCGAACATGCACTCGCTCAATTCAAAGACGCAGTGAAAGGGTTTTTGCACGGCGGGATGTTGTTCGAGGAACTCGGCTTTCGATACATCGGTCCGGTGGACGGTCACGATTTGACCGCGCTACGGCGATATCTCGAATTGGTCAAAGACATCAAAGGCCCGGTGTTGTTGCATGTCTTCACTGAAAAGGGACACGGCTTCCAACCGGCCTGCCAAGACCCGGTCAAGTTTCATTCCCCCTCGCCATTCACTCGTACAGAAGACAACGAGATCGTTCCAGTCAAAGCATCGTCCGGTCGGGCTTACACGAACTCAGTGAGCGACGCGATTTACTCGGCAATGAAACGTGACACGCGAGCGTGCGTGCTCACGGCAGCGATGTGTGCCGGCAATGCGCTCAACAAAATCCGTACCGAGATTCCTGATCGCTTCTTCGACACCGGCATCTGCGAAGGTCACGCCGTCGCGTTCGCCGCCGGTATGGCGAAGAGTGGCATGAGGCCGATCGTCGATATTTACAGCACGTTCCTGCAACGCAGTTACGACCAAATTTTCCAAGAGGTCGCGTTGCAGAATTTACCCGTTGTGATGTGCCTCGACCGAGCGGGTCTCGTCGGCCCCGACGGCCCGACGCATCATGGCTCGTTCGACAACACTTACATGCGCGCGTTTCCGAACATCGCGATGATGGCTCCCGGCGATGAAACGGACGTTGCACCGATGCTCGACTTCGCGTTGAGCCACAACGGGCCGACATCGATTCGTTATCCGAAAGCAAACGTCGAGCAAATCGAACGCACAGCGACGCCCGTCGAACTAGGCAAAGCCGAGATCTACGAGTGGGGTATCGACGGTATGTTCGTCGCTTTCGGCACGCTCTTCGGCGACTGCGTTCGAGCCGCCGAGCGACTGCGCACACTAGGACTCGATGTTGGCGTCATCAACGCGCGCTTCGCGAAACCGCTCGATACTGAAACGATTCTCAAAGCGGTCAATGACTGCGGCTTCGTAATCACGGTCGAAGAAAGCACGCTCTGCGGCGGTTTCGGCAGCGCGGTCCTCGAAGCGACAAACGATGCTGGCCTCCGCACCGATCACATCAAACGACTCGGCATCCCCGACCGCTTCATCGAGCACGGCGAACGATCAGAACTGCTCGCCGATATTGGACTGGATGTCGAGGGGCTGATCGCTGCGGCGCAAGCGATGGCGTCTTTGAAAGTAGACGACTCACTCTGTGAGTCGAGCGTTCCGGTTGCAAAGAGCGTTTAAGAGCGGGATTGCAATAATTCCCCGATTGTCACGTTAGCACGACGCGCAAGCGAGTGATTTCGGCCATCACCACTCGCTTGCGCGTCGTGCCTGCCGAATTCCACTATGAACAACAATGAACCACTGTGGCTGAGGGATGGCCAGGGAATTCCACCGAAGATTCGGTGGACGTTCTCGACCGAGGCTCCGTTGGTCGCAATGGAGAAGATCG
>JAYUFI010000462.1:0-5290 GCA_043738805.1 Planctomycetaceae bacterium
CGTCAAAAAAAGAAACTCAAAACTGCATCGACCACTCATTGCGAATCGTCAGTTCCACCAAGGCCGATTGATTCACAGCCTCTCTGCGTCGCGATTCACTCACGACGCGGAGCGTCGCGCCACACTCTTTTGACTCCGCAATCTCAAGTTGGCCGACCCCTTAGTGGTGTGGGATCACCCCGTTCGCCAACACGTCTCATGGCTGAGCTGGCTTGTCGTCTGATCCGCCAACCAGAAGATCACGCAGAACCTCGCGCAACTGCTCCGCCAGATGCGGACCACCTCCGACGAACAGACGGACGATCTTTCCTTCACGGTCGATGACCACCGTTTGCGGAATCGCGTTCGCTTCGTACTTGCCAGCGACGACGCCGTCTTGGTCCATCGCGACGGTGAGTTGCAGCTTGTGACGTTCCATTGTCGCGGTGATTTGCTTCGCCTGCTCTTCCAGGTTCACGCCGACTAACTCAACTCCTTGATTGGCGAAATCTTGGATCACTTTTTCGACCAATGGCATCGTTTGTAAACAAGGCCCGCACCATGTCGCCCAAAAATCAAGGACGACGATGTGTCCCTTGCTGTCGGCCAGATGAAACTTCTTGCCGTTACCGCCCAACAGCGGCAGTTCAAAATCGGGAGCCGGTTTGCCAACCAGTTGCGATTCAGTCCCCGGCACTCGGCCATCGGGTGATTGTCCATCGACGTCTTGAGCGATCTTCGGTTCCGTGGCGTGATGCAGCTTCCATTTGTGATACGCCAGCGATGCTGCCGCCTTTTCGATTTCACTGCCGATTAACAATTGATCGACTTGGGCCAACTCGGTTCGGCAAGCCCCCAGCACATCGCTCTTGCCGGACAGCGTTTTACTTTCGAGGACTTCCGGAAAGAACGTTAGTCGAATGCCGTCACTGCGGAGCGCCTGCACGCGAGTCGCCGTTCCACTCTGAGCGAGCGGGGCAGCGTCAGTCTCCCGGTCATCCGGTGTCGTATTCGACGTGTCATCTGCTGCCGCTTCTGACGAATTCACCGAGGGGCTGACGCCGCCCCGCTCGCCAGGTGCGCTTTCTGCCGCCTCCTTCAGTTCATCCGGGTGCAGCCAAATGATCTGAGCAATCCGATCGCGCGGAATCATTTTCGTTTCGAGCCGAATTTCGACGCTCAGTTTTTTGTCATCCATATCGATGATTCGACCGCGCAGAAAATCCCCGTCCTTCGAGCGGATCAAGTGCGTCGGCGGCGAATCCTTTTGCATCCGTGGCAACGTCAACAATCGTTGCTGCTTCAACTTGTTGAGCTTCGGAGCGGACAGGCCGGTCAGCAACTCGATCGCTTTGACCTTTTCGTGTGCGACGAATGTCGCATCAGACATCGGCGTCTTGAACGTGATCCCCTCTTCGTTGATTTGCGACACATCACACGGAATCGTGTCGCCACTACGCAGGTGCATCAGACGACGACCACCCGCAGCCGCCGGTTGAATCGGCCCGTTCGCGAGCGCCTTCAAGAACGCATTCGCGAAACCGCCCCCCTGCTGTTGCTGCATTTGCTGAGCTTGAATCTGCTGCGGAGTCGGTTTCGGTTGAGGTGGCGGCGGTTCGCGATAAACGATTCGCCCCGACGTTCCAACACGCAACGGGCTTGCCGTCGAGCTGTTGTCCGGTTGCCACACGAGACAACTCGCGTCGGGCTTCTCGCGACCGTTCGTCAATCGACCGTGCAGAAACAGCCCATCCATTTGCAACTTGCCGGAACGTCCATCGGGCGTTGCGGCGGACGAGTCACTGTCGTGCGTCAACACGACGAGCGATTGCAGCGCAGCCAACGGCAACGTTAGCGGTTCACGAATGCTGAGGCTCGTCAGCCGCAAGTGCTCGTCGCCGATCTCCGTCAATTCGCCACTGAGCCGCGTGCCATCTTGATAGACCACGCGAAACGCTCGCGGCTGGTCGTCACTCGGCGGCGACAGAAACGCGCTTGCCAGTTGAGCCGCGTCGAACTTCGTTTCCTGTTTGCCCTCGCTCACCGTGAATTGCTTCGACTGCGCATCGAAGCCGGTAACTTGTCCATAAACGATCGAGCCGTCGGTGCGATGCAGCCGCACTTTGTCCGGCTGCACTTCGCGCGGAGTCACTCCGTCCCAGCGCGTGATCCGCAGCCGTTCCAGCCGAATGTCTCCTTTGCGATTCGTCAGCCGAATTCCCGGATGTGCTGTTGCCTTGCGCGGCTTGACGCTGATCTCGGCCAGCGCCTTTCCGTTCGGCGAGTAAACCAGCATCCGACCTTTCTCTTGATCGAGATACGCGACCAAGTGAGCCCGCCCAGAGCCCGATGCAATCGACTGCACGGTATCGACATCCGCCTCGCGACCGAGTTCGCACCGCAGCACGAGTTCGTTGTCCCAAACCTCAAAGCGATAAGACCGCTTGAAGGCCGCTTCGTCATCGTTGTCTTCGACTCCGAGTGCCAACACGAAGTCCGGTTTGTTTTTCCAGAAGAGTTCAAACTCAATCACTGCCTGAGCCGGGATTCCGAAATCGCCTCGGAGAGAACTCCCCTCTTTGTCAGTCTGCGGCTGTCCCCCTTCATCGTGCCACTGCTTGATCGTGGCTGACTCGTTCCAACCAACCAGTCCGTTGGGACCGAGGTAAACCAAATCCGTTCCGCTTCCCCAGCGATACATACGGCGGATGTGCTCGCGCTTCACATGAATGCGACCGAGCCGCGTGACTTCCAACTCCGCTTGATCGTTGGTCAGATTGATCAAGTCACCGAACAACACATCTCCCGCCGCCAACTCAAAGCAATACTCACCAACCGGCTTCGGCGACTCAGCCGCACGCGGGTAATGCACGGCACTGATCGCACCGCGAGCAAACTCAAACGGCTGTGTGAACGCTGTCGCTTGCCAACGCACAACCTCCGGTCCACTCGACTGCTTGAGTTCACCAAGAACGAACCCGCCGTCAGTCAAATGCAGAACCGACTTGTCCTTGCCGGAAGCAACAGCGCAGCACAGGATCAGGGCGATCAAACAAATCGTTGGCTTCATCATTCAGTGACCTAACACAGTGACACAGAAGGGACAGAGGCAGTATTGATCTGACAAAGACGGTTCTTCGCCATGCGTGTTGGAAAAGGTGAAACATCACAAGTGTCGGAGAACAACAAAAACGTACGGTCCTTTCCGAAAACGTCACCGTTCATAAATCGGCAGAAACCGGTAATTCAGCGCGAGTGCCAACAGCGACATCGAAGTGCTCAGCCCCGGACCATACGAGCCGTTGAAACTGCCATCCGCTTGTTGAGTCGATTTGAGCTGCCGAATCAACAACTTGTTCCACTTCTGCCAAGCTTCGACGTCGCCTTGAAACAACGCCTGAGCTTGATAATACCGCTGATACTCCACTCCGCCGTGCCCCGGTGAGCCGGGTTGTTCGACTCGCTGAGTGAGATAACCCAACGTCGCTTTGTACTGCGGCAGGTCTTTCCGCCGCGCGACCGCATACACGAGCGTGCCGATTGAGATGCGGGCCATCGACTCGTCAAAGCCGCCCAAGCCGCCGGAGTACGCGACTTGCCCGGACGCCGCCGTCATCTTCGTGAAGTACGACACCGCCTTGTCGATTGACTCATCCGGCACCTCGATCCCCGCATTACGAGACGCCAGCAAACCGACCATCACCGCACCGGCAACTGACGTGTCTGCATCGGTCGAATCGGGTGAGTACCGCCACGCTCCGGTCGTGTTCTTCTTTTGCGAGGTGATCGCCGCTCGTACTGCGAGTTCCAACGCCGCGCCGATCGAACGTTGTTCTTTTCCTTTTCCTTCCGGCCACAAGGAGCGGTCATCGACCGTCCCGTAAGCCTCCGCCAAGCCAAGCATCGCGAAGCCGTGATCGTACATGCTGCTGCCGAAAAATCCCGTGCTCGCACTCTGTCCGGTGATGATGTTTCTCGCCGCCTTGCGGACATGATTACTATACAGCCCGAAGTTGGGGTCTTCTCCCGAAGCGAGAAACACCATCAAGCCCAACCCCGTAACACCCGGCCCTTGCTGCCCACCGGACTTCACCCAGTCGCCGTTTTCCGACTGCGTCGTCGCGAGATATTGCAAGCCGCGGTCATACATCTCACGCACATCGCGCGGCACAATCTCACCCACCCGCGCGTTCGGCGGCTGAGCGACAGCGATCAACGGAGTGCTAGCGAAGAGCAGGCATCCCAAAACCAAAATTCCTAATCGAGTCATTGATTACCTCACGATCTTCTACAGCGTCCTGAATGAGGTTGATGTGGCCGACGACTTCATCCGCAGTCCGGCATTGGTCCCTGGCAATCGTTCAATTCACGGCTGCCGCAGTAGTGTCACACCACCCTTACTTTTTCTTTTTCTCGGACTCCCCCTCCGACTCCTCATCAGCGTCATCCTTCAGCGCACCATTCTGCTGAAACCATTGCTCCATGCCACGGACTTGGACGAACTGTTGATTCAGCGTTTTCCACTCGGTGTTATCAAACAGCGGTTTCAATTTCGCTTCCGGCAACTTCGAGATGTTCCACATCACGAGGTAATAATCCATTTGCCCGGAGAATCTCGGCGGCTGCGTCTCTTCGACGACCAGCGCGATCAGCTTTTGCCGTTGCTCATCGCGCAGCGGCAAACTGTTTTCGAGGATCGCGACTACCAACTCGACCTTCGCTCGAAACTGAAACTTCCGCCGCTCGCCGCTGAAGGTTTCGTAGTTTTTCCGCTGCTCGGCGTTGAGCATGTTGATCAGCGTTTTATGAAACAGCGACTTGTCCCCGTGCAGCCCGGACATGAACGTCATCTGCAACGGTTGGATGTCCTGCCAGATTTCGTTGATCTTGTTCTGATCTTTGCGGATCAACAAAAACTTTTTGCGAACGACCTCAACTTCTTCAAAGAACTTTTTGATGTCACCCCGTCCGGCCAATTGCAGCTTCTTCTTCTGCGATTCCGTCAGCGAGCAGCCTCGATCAACGTCCTCGGTATGCAGCACCAACATCTGATCGAGCTTCGTTCGCGCCGCCTGAGCCGTCGGAAAGTTTTGAAAGACCCACGACTCAAACTGATTCTCCTGCATCTCCCATTGCGGCTGAGCGTTGATCAGCACCGGGTCATCCTCGTCGTCGCCATCTGCATTCACAATGTTGCCGATGCACAACAATGCGACGAGCAGCAACACCCCACCGAGCTTATGTGTTATGTTGAACCGCAACTGAAATGACTCAGGCGAGCCGGGCGGCGTCAGCCCCCGGACTGCGTTGA
>JAYUFI010000463.1:0-1990 GCA_043738805.1 Planctomycetaceae bacterium
TTTCCAAACCGGGCGAAATGGAACGCCCGGTTTGGAAAACTGGGCTACGAAAGCTTGAGCGGCGGAATCTGCTGAAACTCACATCGCGGTGAGGCTCAACTGCAATCGAGTTGGGAAACTTTACCGGTCAGTCAGATTTCATTGAGTGTGCCGGTTAGGCGGACGATACCTCAAAAGAAAACTTCTCTCACGAGTCAGGGATCAGGCTGTGATGAATTGGATTGGTGCGAGTCTGTTTCTATTCGCGCTCTTGCTGGTCGCTTTCAGCAGCGACAGCGACGTCCGCGCGAATGACGAGCAAGACAGTTACTTCAGCAATGACGGCTCGGAGTTCTACAGCAACTACGATGACGACATCAGCGAGTGCTTTTCGCATGAGTGTTGTTCTCAATGCGACTGTTATCAACCGCGTTGTTGTTGCCAGACCGACGATCGCTATTGGTTGCGTGGCGATGCGTTGCTGTGGTGGACTCGCGGGATGAGCACTCCGCCGTTGGTGAGTGCCAGTCCGCTGGGGACCAGTGTTGCGGATGCTGGCGTGTTGGGAACGCCTGGCGCGACGATTCTGTTTGGAGGGGACTCGTCTCGTCTTAACGACTCGCGTTGGGGAGGCCGCATTCAAGGAGGAGGCTGGCTTGATTGCTCCAAACAGATCGCGCTCGAAGGAGATTGGCTCGACTTGCGTGGTCTCACAGAAGTTTTTCAAGCCTCGTCGGATGGCAGTGACATAATCTCGCGTCCGTACTTCAACGCAGTGACTCAGCTTCGTGACGCAGAGTTGGTTTCCTATCCCGACGTGCTCGCAGGCAAAGTCACTGTCGCCGCGCAGAACGATTTTCAATCGGGAGGTGCTCGACTGCGTTGGAACCTGGGTTGTAAAGACTTGGGTTGTGGCAACGTGAGTCGCTGGCATTTGCTCACAGGCTATCGGTATTCGCGACTGAACGAGGGATTGGTCATTCGAGAAGAACTGGAATCACTCGATCCTACTAATCCGGGAACGTTTGATTTGCACGACCGCTTTCACACACGGAACACGTTCCAAGGCGGCGAGGTCGGCATGGTTTATCAAGTTCAACAAGGAAGATTGAGTTGTGAATTGCTGACGCGGCTCGCTTTAGGTGCGACCGAGCAGCAAGTGACGATTTCGGGAGAGACACAGACAACAGTGGGAGGTGTGTCACAAACATTGCCGGGAGGGCTATTGGCTCAACGCACAAACAGCGGCACGTTTCAACGGAATCGGTTTTCAGCGATTCCGGAGATCGGCCTGACGGTCGGGTACCGCCTCGGACGTGGCTGGACTGCGAACCTCGGATACTCGCTGATCTTTTGGAACCGCGTCGTGCGGGCCGGAGATCAGATTGATCCGGTCGTCGATCCCCGCTTGATTCCGCCCGAAAATCCGGCGGTACCGGATGCGACTCGTCCTGGCTTTGCGTTTCGAGACAGCGTCTTCTGGGCTCAGGGTGTGAACTTTGGATTGAGCTATCGCTGGTAACGCGCCGTAGAACGATTTCGTCGCCCGGTTTGAAAAACCGGGCGACGGATTTTGAACAAGTATTGAATTCCAAATGTGGCAGCGAACGGAGTCGTCGCTTTGTCAGAAAACTGGACTCGTTGTCGGCGGAGGCAGACAGTGTCAGCACTTTCGTTGGTGATGAGACATGCTGTTCGGCGACGTTTGGAGTCGGTTCCAATTCCGTTTGAACTCGACCCTGCGAGCGGTCAATCGCGGAGCAGCGCACCGCACTCAGCGTACGCGCACTCGACCCTTTTCGTGGGCGAGTGTTGAGACTCTCGAATCGCGCAGCTTGCCGACGGGACTCGCATTGATCACAGGGACCGTGTTCGATGACCTCGCCGGTGACGGCTTGTCGGTCGCCGATCCTGCGCTGACTGGTGTTGCCGTTTCGCTCTATCAAGACGGTGGAAACGGCCTCTTTGATGGCGGAACTGGTGGTGGTGATGACGTGCTCGTCGCGACGAA
>JAYUFI010000464.1:0-1989 GCA_043738805.1 Planctomycetaceae bacterium
CCACGTGCTTCGGGGACCTTTGATCGAGTTGCCGCAGTCGCTGCTCAAACCGAGCAACGAAGGTCTGCATCGGCTTGATCGGGATGACCGACTCGTCGATCTGCATGACGTTTTGAAAGCTCGGCTGCGAGCCGATACCGATCGACAACACGTCAAACGGAATCGCCGGACGATCGTCGAATCGCAGTCGCTGTTCGGCCAAGTCGATCCCCGTCACATGGCCGACAATCAGCCGCGCCCGCGCCGCTGCGCACAATCGAACGAGGTCGATTTGCATTCGTTCAGACGGATACTGCCCGGCGAGCACTCCCGGCAACATGCCGCTATAAGTCGCTTCTGTAAAGTTCGACACGCAAGTCAGCCGAGTCTCTGACAACGGTTGCTCGCGCCACATCCGCAAGATATGCGCGTTCGTGTGGCCGACGCCCCAGAGAACCACATCACGTCGCGGCAGATCAGATTGCATCACGAATGTCAATCGGTTGAAGAGGGACGAAGTCGGAAGTCTTTTTCAAGACGGACGACAGCAAGCAGTGAGCTGGCAAGCGATCTGTTTTGTGCCTCCCCAAGACTTCAGAGCGAACAAGCACAGAGCTGGTTCGATCGGAGCCCGCATCCGCATGTTGCTCCAATAGATGATGTGGACGGCGAAGAAGCTGAGGATCAGCAAGAGCAGCAGCAACCATGTGGCCCATTCATCGCGGCTCAGTCGCCAGACTCCGGCAGCGGCCGCGATGAGTTCGAGCGTGTAGAAGATCGCGATTCCCCACAGGACCGCTCGCGGAAACGTAGCGGCGTCTGATCCTACGGGGCTGACGTTCCAGAACCGCTTGACGCGCAACCAACAGGCTGCGGTGAATTCGTGAGGATGCGATGTGATCCATGTCCACGCACGTTCCGACATCCAGCGATCTCGCAAAACTTCATCGGCCGGAGCAATGCCGACTCGTTGCAGTTCCTCTTCGAGCGATCGCTGCCAAGGCCGCGAATCCCACAACGTTCTCAACGGCCGCTCCACTTCTGCGCGATAAGCCTCGTCGTTGTTGCCGAGCAGCAGTGTGTAACCACCGTGAGTCGTCGTGATGATCGGCTTTCCAAAGAGCCACCCATTGCGAAGTCCCCACGGTGCGATGATGACAACACACACCAGCAGAGCGAGGCCCATTGATCGCCAGTCTCGGCCAACGGGCTTCGGAAACCAGAAATGACACGCCAGAAAAACAACAGACGATAAGCCGACAAACGCAAACATCGTGGGCCGACACAACATGGCCAGTCCCACGAAAACTCCGAGCGTGATCCAGCGATTCGTGATCGCCGCCAACAGACATGCTGTCACGAGAAACGTGAACAACGTCTCCGTCATAGCGAGCGACGTCGCTTGAACTAACAACGGATTGATCGCCACGAGCGCGGCGGCAAGCAGCGCTCTGCGTCCCAAACTCAAATGGCGACCGAGCATCCACGTCAGCCAAACGGTTGCGGTTCCAAGCGCGATCTGAACTGCGGCGAGTAACTTCAGTCCGCCGCCGCTCGAAACAATCAGCGCGAGCAGCAGGGGATAAAGCGGAGGGCGATAGGCAGTCGCGTGGCCCAACTCTGGGTGAACGAATCCGTCACCGACTGCGACTCGCTGAGCGATTCCCCAATACAAATCGCGATCTTCCAGAAGAGCATCCGGTTTCCAACAGACCACACCGAGTCGCAGTAATCCTGCCACAATCAGAATCACGGCCAGCCAACGACGATCCGGGTGCATCGTTGGCGTGACAGACTGACCGGCGGTGAAACTTGAAGAGGGCATCTTGTCCTTCAAACCCAAAGAAACTTCAGCAATCAAGCATCGCGCGGCGAACCACATTGTGGCACAACGCTCCGCGTCATGAATCGCGCCGCAGAGAGGCTGTGAATCAATCGGCCTTGGTGGAACTGACGATTCGCAATGAGTGGTCGATGCAGTTTTGAGTTTCTTTTTTTGACGACGATCCT
>JAYUFI010000465.1:0-5281 GCA_043738805.1 Planctomycetaceae bacterium
TTGAGTCCCGGGGAAATCCATAAAGCGCAGGTCGATCGCCTGAATTTCGCGTTCGCGACAAAGAGCCAAAACTTCGCGGGGTGTCATGAGAACTTTCCAATGTCGGTGAATCTGACGAGGCTGCGTATCGTAGCGCTCCGAGTCATACCGTTCCAGCACGACGCGCAAGCGAGTAGTTGTTCGTGAAAAATCACTCGCTTGCGCGTCGTGCTCGTTATTGCAAGCCACCGTAACAAATTGCATAAATCTTCAAACGAGCCCGCAGGCAGACTTTCGTGCGTGCAACATTCAAAGTCTTCGTAACCGGACCGATCAACGCGCCGGTGAGGTAATTCCTTCCGAGTGATCTTCAAACGCCAAACGAACTTGTCACAGCGGCGGTGCCAGTCCTTCGGTGTTCGGCGAATCTTGCCGCACAATTTCGGCGTGATTGGACGAACGGCGGCAAGCCAAGAAACTGGGCTTGACGATGAACTTCGCGAGTTGAGAACCCGGTATCGCACTTGTATCATCCCGCCGTGTCGGTCCTGCCAACGCAGCCGATTTTGCCGGGAATGTCAGGCGAACCATTCATCGTCAAGGTCTTCCAGAATGAGCGAAACGATTACTCTCGAACTGACCAAAGAAAACAAAGAAATCATCATGAGAGGTCTGCGCTTTGTCCGCAGCCAAATCATGCTGGACATCAACGACCTGCCAACGACAGCGTCCGAAGAAGAGCGCCGCGCAAAGCTTCGCCAAGTGACCGAACTGACCGAGCACCTCAGCCGCACACCGGTCATGGCTCATTAGGCGGACGAAACTACGACAGAACAATAAGCACAGAAGCCCGGCTTTTCAGGAAGTCGGGCTTCAAACGTTGGTAGACCGCCTCATGCGTTATGAGCACGTTTGCATTGAAGCACTGGCTTACGAACTGCCTCCGCACGTCGTGACGTCGGATGACATCGAGCAACAACTCGCGCCCGTTTATGAACGACTTGGATTGCCGCATGGCCGGTTGGAGTTAATGACCGGCATTCGCGAACGGCGGTTCTTCGATCGCGGGATTAAGCCCGGCCAGGTCAGCACGATCACGGCGAACAAAGCATTGGCCGCTTCCGGCTTGAAGGCCGCTGACATCGGATTGCTCGTTCATGGTTCGGTTTGTCGCGATCAGCTCGAACCGGCGACGGCGAGCGGCGTACATCACGGCGTCGGACTGCCGCGATCAGCGGCGATTCTCGATGTGAGCAATGCGTGCCTCGGTTTACTCAACGGTTTGCTCGTGTTGGCGAACATGATTGAGTTGGGACAAGTCCGCGCGGGGATCGTTGTCGGAACTGAAGACGGACGTGATCTGGTGGAAGGGACGATCGACTCGCTGCTGACGAATCCAAACGTGACGCGGCAAAGTATCAAGCTCGATTTCGCCTCGTTGACGATCGGTGCCGGTTCGGCGGCGTTCGTGTTATGCCATCGCGATCTGAGTCGTACGGGAAACCGATTGCTCGGCGGCGTTTGTTTAACAGACACGAGTCATCACAGCTTGTGTGCTGGAGGCGTCGAAGCTCAGCACAGCGATGGGCGACCGAGAATGCAGACCGATTCGGAGGCCCTGTTACACGCGGGAATCGAACTCGCTGGAGCGACTTGGGAACGCTTTCGAGCCGAACTCACGTGGCAGTCGAGCGACGTCGACAAGGTCTTCACGCATCAAGTCGGCAAGGCCCATCGCAAGCTGCTGTTCGATCGTGTCGGCCTATCGCCGACGATCGACTTTCCCACGCTCGAATTTCTCGGCAACACCGGTGCGGTCGCGTTGCCGACCGCAGCCGCGATCGGTATTGAACGTGGTCACGTCGTCGCCGGTGATCGAGTCGCGATGCTGGGAATCGGCAGCGGACTGAGTTCAATCATGCTGGGATTCGAATGGTCGGCGGGATCAAGCGATAGTTCGCACAAAGAACAATGACACAAACCCCACTGAGCTTGCCTGAGTGGGGGGGTGAGATGACGAGCACGTTGGAAACGTGCTCCACGAAATACATCATGGCCCTCATCCTGTGGGACTCGTTGCATGTCTGCCGATCATGCCGCTGATTTGCCGCCGTTGCAGACTCCGGTGCAGTTTGTGGCTGGCGTGGGGCCGGGACGAGCGGCGTTGCTGGCTCGTCTGGAACTGCGAACGGTTGAAGATTTGCTGTTCAACCTGCCGCGCGATGTGTTGGACCTGACGAAGGTCACGCGCGTCAAAGACCTGAAGGCGGAGACCTTGCAGACGGTCAAAGGGAAGGTCGTTGATCGCGATGCGCGACTGACGAAAACGGGCAAGACGATGACCGGCGTGTTGCTCGATTGCGGTGACGGGTATGTCCGCGGCTTGTGGTTCAATCAGCCGTGGATGCTGAAGCGATTCGCCGATCAGCAGTCGGTGCTTTATTCAGGAAAGCCAAAATGGAGCAACGGACGCTGGGAATTCAGCAGCCCGGAGATTCAATTTCTCGAAACAGATGATGGCGATGCGGTCGGTGAAGTGTTGCTGCGATATCACCTGACGGAAGGTCTGCGGATGTTCGAGATGCGGCGCATCTCGAAAGTGGCGGCAACCGATTACGCGGAGTTTGTTGTCGAACATGTGCCGGAGGAGATCTTGTTGCGGCACATGTTGCCTCGACGCGATGACGCCGTTCGGCAATTGCATCTACCGAAGACAATGGCCGAATACCTCGCGGCGAAACGGCGACTGATCTTTGAAGACTTGTTGGAATTTCAGATTGGTCTCGCCCTGCGTCGGCGAGCGTGGAAGCGTGGTCCGCCCGCTCCGCCGTTGCCGGTCACAGCAAAGATCGACGCGCGTGCTCGGCGTTTGTTTGCGTTTCAATTCACTGCCGGACAGAACCGAGCGGTCGAGGAAATCTGTCGCGACTTGGCGTTGGATCAAGCGATGCACCGGCTCTTGCAAGCAGATGTTGGCGCGGGCAAAACGGCGATTGCCATTTACGCGATGTTGGTCGCCGTGGCCAACGGACATCAAGCGGTGATCATGGCTCCGACCGAACTGCTCGCGACACAACACTGGAACACCGTCGATGTACTGCTCGCCGGAAGCCGAGTTGAACGGCGTCTGCTGACGGGGAGTGTGAACGAGGCTCAGCGACGTCAGACGTTGGCGGAGATGGAATCGGGAACAGCGAATCTGATCATCGGCACGCAAGCGTTGATTCAAAAGGGAGTCCGCTTCGCGAAGCTCGGACTGGTGGTGATCGACGAGCAGCACAAGTTCGGCGTGGCACAGCGAGCGCATTTCGGCTTGGGCGATCTCGCCCCGCATGTGCTCGTGATGACCGCGACGCCGATCCCGCGCAGTTTGTGTCTCACGCAATTCGGCGATCTCGATGTCACCGCAATCACCGATCTTCCTCCCGGCCGGCAGAAAATCGAAACGCATCGCGTTTACTCCGAACCGACTCGCAAGCGTTCGTGGGACTTCTTTCGCAGACAACTTCAAGCAGGCCGGCAAGGCTACATCGTCTGTCCGCGTATCGGATCGAGTGATTCCGAAGACGAAGCGGAGATCGTTGAATTCTTGCAACCATTGGCACCAAATTCATCGACGAACAGCTCAACCGACATGCCGCAATCGGCGGAAGAGGCGTTCGCAAAGTTGTCGGTCGGCGAACTAAAAGGCTTTCGAGTTGGACTCGTTCACGGCCGCATGCCGCGCGATGAGCGAGCCGCCACGATGGAGCGTTTTCGCAACGGAGAAATTCAGGCGTTGGTCTCGACGACCGTCATCGAAGTGGGAGTCGATGTGTCGAATGCCACGTTGATGGTCATTTTCCACGCCGAACGTTTCGGGCTTTCGCAGCTTCATCAGTTGCGAGGTCGCGTCGGTCGCGGCAAGTTTCAGGGATACTGTTTTCTCTTTTCGGACAACGACGATCCCGAAGCGTTACGCCGCTTGCACGCCGTTGAAACGAGCACGAACGGCTTTCAAATTGCCGAAGCCGATTTTGAATTGCGTGGTCCAGGAGATGTCTTGGGGACTCGCCAGCATGGCGACTTACCGTTGAAGATCGCGAACATCCGCCGCGATCAAGAACCGCTCACCGAAGCACGTCGCGCCGCTTGGAACGCGATTGATTCGGGGGCAATCGACACCGCCGAATACGCAGCACTCAAACGCCGCGTGCTCGACCGGTTTGCGGAGTTGATGAACTTGCCGCAGACAGGATGATGGGGCTGATGGCTAATTGCTTCATTGCATCGTAGCCCGGTTTTCCAAACCGGGCTAACCGAGCCGCCCGGTTTAAAAAACCGGGCTACGAAAACGCGTTCTTCGGCCTGCTAACGTCGGCCTCGACCGCCACCATTGCCACTGCCACCGCGTCGGAAACGGCGCTGCGGTGGCGCAGCAACAGGCTCCGATCCGCCTGAACCGCGAGGGTCGCCGACAAGACTTTCCGCCTCGTCTTCGGGATCGAGGTTTTTGCCGACCAAATGCGGGTTGAGCAAGTAACGAATCGCTTCTTCCCACGACGGCATCTTGGCATACGTGATCACCGGGACTTCGTCATCGTCATGATCATCGTCCACCAAGTCATGAATCTCGTCCACCAAGTCATGCGCGTCGTGATGGGACTCACCGACGTGATCGGCGCTCGCCTCTGCTAGCTCGGAGGAGTGCTCCTCGGATGTGGACGCGCTGGTCGGCTCGCCGTCAGTGACGGAACCGACCGCATCTGACGGGCGACGGCGGCGACGACGGCGACGACGGCCTCGACGTTCAGAAGGTTGATCACCTTCGGCCCCTTCGGATGATTCACCGGACTCGCTCGACTCATCGTCACTGTCATCAGCATCCGTGAGCGAGCCTTCATCAGTTGCATTTGCAAGAATGAAATCGGGAGTCTCGTTGGAACCAGCGAGCGCATCGTTGAGATCAAACGTCGTTCCTTCGCTCCCCTCAGCACTCACTTCACCGGGGCGACGGCGGCGACCACGACGACGGCGACGGCGACCACGACGCGGCGTGCCATCTTCGTTGAGTTCTGTGACGTCCGAAGACTCTGCCGACGATTCATCGCTGGATTCGTCCAACTCCTCCGATTCATCAGCCGCACCGGCAGACGGAATCGCAGCCGTTTCAGAAATACTGCCTGCGGGAACCAGTTGCACATCGGAATCATCAGCTTCGGGCCAAACGAGTTCTTCTTCAACTCGCGTGTGCCGAGATCGAGCGGTGTCGCTGCTGGGCGTCCTCAGAATTTTGTCGGCGGCCACGGAGCTTTGAGCAACG
>JAYUFI010000466.1:0-1988 GCA_043738805.1 Planctomycetaceae bacterium
GACCTACGCGCGCGAACGGCCTGACACGAAAGTCGCCTGCTGTTTCTTCGACCTCTATCAGAAGAACCAGTCCGAGTTCCAAGTCTTCGATCACGGTCCTGTCGAGAATCTGCGGCTCCTCTGCAAACCGGACCTGCCCGAGGGCGAATTCGATCTCGTCGCGTTCGCCTTCCGCAAAGGAGGCGACGCCGAATTGACGCGCGATCTGATGCAGCAGGGCTTCCTGCGACTCGTCGAGGGCGGGCGCATGATCTGCTCGACTGACAACGACGAAGATCAGTGGCTGCACGAGCAGCTTCAAAACCTGTTCCCGAAGGTGACGCGACGGCCCTTGAAAAAGGTCGGCACGCTGTATCTCGCGACGAAGACCGGGCCGCTCAAGAAGGTGAAGAACTACGACTTTGAGTTCGCCTTCCGCGATGAGGGGCGTCTGCTGAAGGTCTTCAGCCGGCCGGGAGTCTTCTCGCATCGCCGGATCGATCTCGGTGCGAGGACGCTGATCAACGCGATGGAGATTCGGCCGAAGATGAAGGTGCTCGACATGGGCTGCGGCGTCGGCACGGTCAGTCTCGCGGTCGCCTCCCGCGCCGAGAAGGTGACGGTGATGGCCCTCGACTCGAACCCGCGCGCCATCCAATGCACGCAGCACAACGCCGAATTGAACGGCCTGACAAACATCACGGCGATTCTCGACTGCGAGGGGGCGTCGGCCTCAACGGGCGACTTCGATCTCGTGCTGGCCAACCCGCCGTATTTCTCGGACTTCGCGATCGCGGAATTGTTCCTCGACACCGCCTACCGCGCCCTCAAGCCGGGCGGCCTCGTGCAAGTCGTCACGAAAACGCCGAAGTGGTTCATTGAGCGCATGCCGCTCTGGTTCATCCACCTCCAGGAAACCGAAGCGCGAGACTACCGGTTGGTCTCTGGCAGAAAACCGAGACCGTGAGTCTCTTCTTTCGATGTAACTCCCTTCCATCTTCTTGTTCTGCGTCTGAATCACAATGACCGATCCACCGTTTCGACAACCGCCACAATTCGACGAGAGTCGCGTCCTGCTTCGTGTTGGTGGGCGTGTTGACGAGGCGTCAATTTGCCTGCGAATCTTCGGAGACGATCTTGATCCGGATGAACTTACGACGAGCTTGGGGGTGCAACCGACTTCTTACTGCCGCAAAGGCGATTTGTTTCGGGGAAAACGTTATGACCGAATCGAAAAAACAGGCCGATGGTTATTGGACCGTCCTCATTCAACCGACGACATCGATGCCATTGTCAAGAAGTTGCTGTTTGACCTGCCAGACTCTCTTTCGCTCTGGGAATCCCTCCACAAGCGGTTTGCCATTGATCTATTCTTGGGCGTCTGGATGCGAGACTGGAATCGCGGGTTCTCGTTAATGCCAGATACAGTCAAAATGTTGGGTGACCGCAAACTGCAAATTGGATTCGACATCTACTGTGACGTAACTCAGCCAGACATCACATTCGACGACGCAGCAGAACAAGGCGGTCAACCAGAGCCGGGGTAAGGGGCGCTTTCTGAAGTCCACGATGTCTGGCCGCCCCCCGGTTACTTTGGTCGTCTATCTGCTGCCCCGAAGCGAATGAGAATATGGGGGACAAGAAGATTAGCTTCGGGCAGGTTGGAAACCTACCCCACTTCAGTCGTTGCTTGATCGTTTGTACGAAGACTGCTATCTTTCTCGCCCCGCTGGTGGTTCAGGCTGGCGGATTCACGTAGAGACAAAACATGACGGGAGCGCAGAGCTAATGGGTGTCAAGCAAACGGGTAAGGGTCGACGCAAGATCGGGAGCAACAAGCGGAAGAACCGAGCCAAGATTCGGCACCGCAAGTAAGCGTTCTCATCCGAACAACTGTCGCGACCGGTCGATACCGCTCGCGTTTCGTGATGCAATTTCAGAAGCCCGGCATTTCCGAATGCCGGGCTTTTTGTACGCGCGGATCGCAGCAGTCAGCGCAATCGCTCGTT
>JAYUFI010000467.1:0-5275 GCA_043738805.1 Planctomycetaceae bacterium
GGATCGCCACTCGCTATGACAAAACCGCTCGCAACTTCCTCGCCTTCCTCCACTTGGCCGCATCCATGATCCTACTCGCGTGAATGTCAACACGGCCTAAGGACTTCACGATTTTGTGGCCCGGTTTTTCAAACCGGGCAGTTTTTTTCACTCGGTTTGGAAAACCAGGCTACGGCGGGACCGATTGAGAGTTCTCATGTTGGTCGCATAGTCAAACCTCCCATTGCGGCCAATTTGTTGTCGGGTTGTGTCGATCGTTCCGATCGTGTCAGTCAGGGGTCTGAGGAAATTGGCGGAAAGCTTGCAAACGGAACTTAGGTGCTTTCGTTGGACGGATGCTGGAAACATCATGGGCGACCCCTCAATTCGGCAGCGATCATTTCCCGCAACAGAAACGTCGTCATGGCCACCGCACGCGAAATTCTTTTGATCGAAGACAACGAGGCGGATCGCGTTTTGATCAGCATGATGTTGGCGGACCAAGTCGCCGATCAGTGGCAAGTGCAGACCGCGTCGACATTGTCTGACGGGTTGCAACGACTTGCTCAATCGACTCAACAATCAGAGTCTCGCTTCGCCGCAGTGTTGTTGGACTTGAGCCTGCCGGACAGCCAAGGTTTCGAGACCTTTATTGCCGTGCATCAACTGGCTCCATCGCTGCCGGTCGTAGTGCTTACGGGCAATGCGGATGAGGGAATTGCGCTGCAGGCGGTTCATTCGGGAGCGCAGGACTATCTTTCCAAGAACGCTTTGACGAGCGACTTATTGCACAAGTCGCTGCGATATGCAGTGGAGCGAAAGCAGCTCGAACGCAAATGGCGAGAAGAACTCGAACAACGTGTGCGTGAACGGACGGCAGAGTTATCTGCGGCGAATGAGGGCTTGCAACGAGAAATTGCGGAGCGACGCCGTGCAGAAGAAGCGTTGCAAGAAAGCCAGCGGTTTGTCGAGCGGATCACGAATGCGACACCGAGCATCGTTTACATCGTGGATGTGACCGCGCGCAAATTGCTGTATGCGAATGAACGACTGCAATCCATTTTGGGTTATTCGCCAGCAGATCTGAGCTCAATGAATGGCAACGCTCTCAAATCGTTAGTGCATCCCGACGATCGTTTTCGATTCGCCAGCAGTTCCTATGAGTCGCTGGCGTTGCGTGACGACGAAGTTCAGGAAATTGAAGCGCGGATTCAGCACGCTGATGGAAGCTGGCGCTGGCTGCAGTCGCGCAAGGTCGTCTTTCGCCGTGCTCCCGATGGAGCCGTACGACTCATCCTTGGATCGGCGTTCGATATCTCTGATCGCAAGCAAGCGGAAGAACAAGCTCGGCAACAACAAGAGCAACTCGTTTACGTCTCGCGTTTGACGATGCTCGGTGAACTCGCTTCTGGTTTGGCTCATGAATTGAATCAGCCGTTAATGGCGGTGACGAATTATGCTCAAGCCTCGTTGCGGCGAGTTCGTTCCGGGGAGTTCGATCATGATGAGCTGCTCTCTTGGTTGGAAAAGACGTCGCAACAAGCGCTCCTGGCGGGGGAAATCATTAAGCGTTTGCGGCGGTTGGTGAGCCGCCGTCCTCCGGAACAGACGGCAACAAATCTCAATGAGGCGATCCTCGAAGTGCTTGAGATGATCCGTCCGGAAGCGGAAGGACGTGAGGTTCGAGTGAACTTGGAACTCGTTGAGTCATTGCCGCAAGTGCCAGCTGATCGAATTCAGTTGCAGCAAGTTTTGCTCAATTTGATTCGCAACAGTTTTGACGCCATGCAAGCGACGCCTTCCGTTGAGCGCAGCCTAACCATTGAATCGACGTTGATCGACAACAACTCGGTGGCGGTGAGCGTCAGCGATCAGGGCGAAGGTTGCGATGTCCAAAACCTGAGTCGAATGTTCGATCCATTTTACACCACGAAAGAACAGGGCTTGGGCATGGGGCTCTCAATCAGCCGTTCGATTATCGAAGCACACGGCGGTCGCTTGATCGCTCAGCCGAATTTGACTCGTGGCCTGACCTTTCGCTTCACGTTGCCCACTCATACGGGAGTCGCAGGATGAATTTGACATTACCTAATTCCGCAGAGCAAACCGTCTTTGTGTTGGATGATGAGCCTGCGATTCGCGATTCGCTGCGGTGTCTCTTGGAGACCGAGCGATATCGAGTCGAGACGTTTGATTCGCCGGGGCAATTCTTGAAGGCGGCCGAATCGAAACAGGCCGCCTGCTTGATTCTCGATCTCAAAATGCCGCAGATGAACGGCTTAGAAGTTTTGCAACTTGTCACTCGACAAAAGCCAAGCCTGCCGACGATTGTGCTCACGGCGTATGCCGACACGCCATCGATCGTCACGGCGATGCGATCCGGTGCGGTGAACTTGTTGGAGAAACCTTGCAGTGATGTCCAACTGCTCGATGCCGTGCGTGAAGCGATGGCTCAGTCCGATCAACAGCGACAACAGGCTTCGACCAACGACGATCTGCAAGCCAAAGTCAACCGCTTGACGACTCGCGAACGAGAGATCCTGGAAGAGCTGGTCACTGGCAAGAACGTCAAACAAATCGGCATCAAGTTTGGCACGAGTCCCAACACAGTTCGCAACCAACGAGCCAGCATCCTCGAAAAAATGGCAGCCGATTCGCTTTCAGATTTGGTGAGAATGGTCATTGAAGGACGCGGGCGGTCGTGAGAAATCTCAAATAACCAATGGCCACTTTCGCCCCCAACAAACACCACCAGAGCTAACTTCCTGAAGTTCCAACTCACATGTCTCGACCCGCCCTTCTCAATTCGTCACCCACGCCGTGGGAAAAGCTGATGCAGCGGACGATGCTGAGTCGGTGGCCGCGTTTGCGGAAGCGTTTTGGTTGGGGCACGTTCGCCATCGCGACCGCCATCTTTCTGATGGACTGGTTGATGCCAGTGAGCGGCACGATCACGATGTTGTATGTGGTGCCGACAACTGTCGCGTTAAGCAGCCGGCGTCAGGAATCGCTGATTCATACGGGCTTGATCTGTTCGGTCTTCATTCTGTTGGGCTTTTTCCTGGGACCGTCACTCGTGCCGACACCCGACGAATTAATTCAGCGCGGCTGTGCGTTGGTCGCGCTGGGACTGATCTCATGGGTTGGCTGGCAGCTTGCTGAATCCGTCGAGACCGCTCAGCAACTGCGTGTTGATTCTTGTCTGCATCAAGTGGCCGAGGAAGCGGCGACGTTCTTTCGATCGATGGTTGATCATGTTCCCATTGGTGTTTCTCGGACGGACTTGTCGGGACGATTTGTGTTCGTCAATGCCGCTTTCTGCCGGATGTTTGACGCATCGGCCGACGATCTGTTGGGTAAGACAACTCAGGAAATCGTTCCGAAACCTTTGGCCGAGGCAACGACTGAAGAAGAGCGGCGTGTGGTGGGATCAGACGAGACGTTGGAAAGGATCGAGCGATTGGCCGACGGAGAGCGCGAACAGTTTGTGAAAGTCATCCGGACTCCCGTCAAAGACGGCGTCGGCCAAATCGTCGGCGTGCAGTCAGTTTGGCTCGATGTGACCGAACTCAAACAATCACAGTTGGTGTTAGAGCGACATGCACAGAATCTCGAACGGAGCAATGTGGACTTGCAGCAGTTCGCCTATGTCGCGTCTCACGATTTGCAAGAACCCTTGCGCGCGGTGAGCAGTTATTGCCAACTGTTTGAAAAGCATTATTCCCACCAGCTTGATGACCGTGGTCTCCGTTGGCTGGAGTTCGTCGTGAACGGCTCGCAACGCATGCAAACCTTGGTGAGAGATTTGCTGACATACGCCCGTATCGACAACAGTTGGCGAACGTGGTTTGTCGTGGATAGCCGCGTTCCTTGCCTGTTGGCTCTAGAAAACTTGTCCAAGGTCATTGAAGAGACCCATGCGATCGTCACCGTCGGAGACCTTCCAGTTGTTTGGGCGGATGCCGTGCAGTTGGAGTCGCTCTTCCAAAACTTGTTGAGCAACGCCGTGAAGTTCCGCGACGATCGACCGCCGCAGATTTCGATCACTGCGGAGAAGATTGAGGAATCGTGGCGATTTGCCGTTCGAGACAATGGCATCGGCATCAAGCCGGAATTCCACGATCGCGTCTTTGAAATCTTCAAACGATTGCAGACCAGCGGCCAGTACGACGGCACCGGCATTGGACTCGCCATTTGCAAACGGATCGTCGAACGATTCGGTGGACGTATTTGGGTTGAGTCACAATTTGGACGGGGCAGTACTTTCTATTTCACATTGCCTCATCCGCCTGACACCCCTGAGCACAAACATGCCGCGAGCTGAATCCGCCTCCCGCCTCATGCGGATCTTGTTGATCGACGACAACCCCGCCGATATCGAACTGACTCGGCAATGTTTTCTCGACAGTCGGACTCCCAACGAAGTGCATTGCGCGATGAATGCCGAGAGCGCGCTCGCGTTCTTGAAACGCGAAGGAAACTTCGCAAGCTCGCCCCGTCCTGATTTGGTCTTGCTGGATCTCAACATGCCGGGAATTGATGGCCGAGAAATTCTGGCGGCGATCAAGAGCGATCCTGAGTTGCTCACGATACCAGTCGTCATTCTCACGACCTCAGACGCAGACTCCGATGTCGAAGGCGCATACCGCCTCCGTGCGAATTCGTATTTGCGAAAGCCCGTTGATCTCGACGAGTTCGTTGAACTGGCCAACGCCGTCTGTGCCTATTGGGGCCGTTATGTGGTACCCCCGCCCGCGTAGCCCAGGCGGCTCGCCTGTGATTCGATTGCGTCGCGAACAAGACTCGCTCGTAATTTTATTGCAGATCCCAAGCGGGCGCGACGCCTGCTCCACGTTCTACGCTGCGTTGGCGGTTGTGCGATTTTGTGATTCTTCCGAGTGGCACAATTTTTCGCTTTCGGCCAGAAGTTGTTCCCAAGAAATGCCGGTGCGATGGCACAAGTGCATCAAATCCACTGTGATCGCGGTGAGCGCGTCACACAGCGGAGCGCCTGCCAAACCTTCGGCAATCCAAGTGTAATGCTTCGAGCGTAAGACTTGATCGATGTGGCGTGACCAATCTTCGCGTGGCAAGTTTGTCATGACAAAGCTCCTTCCAAGACGTGAGACCAATGAGCGTCAAGCACAGGCCGCGAACGGGCCAAGAGATGCGAGCGGCAACGTTACCGACGGGGCTTCACTTTGTCACGAAATTTCTGACCGTTATACCACACACGGTCTTGAATGAGCTGTTTAACCGCACGCCGCAGGCACGCGCGTTTTGAAACGCGCGTGCC
>JAYUFI010000468.1:0-1985 GCA_043738805.1 Planctomycetaceae bacterium
AGAATGGCGAGACGGTCATCGCGGGCGTCGCGACCTGTGGTGGCAACTTAACGATCAATGGAGTCCATCAAACTGAAGGTGGTGACGCGGTGATCGGCACTATCGCCTGCAAGCAGCTATTTCCCAAGGACGTAAAGTTCAACGTTCCCAAGGACGTAAAGTTCACGGCCGAGGACCAAACCGTGTTCATGATAATTGACGAGAACTTCTACTTCAGGGCTTCGGTCAATTTGGATCCTCTGTCCTATGGCGATCTTGAAGACCGCACTCACGAAATTCGCCCGCAACTCCTGCTCGCCGTCCTCGACAAGAACTTCTACTGGTACAACCGCTACCGCGTGACCGACGGCTACTCGACCTACGGGGACCGAGCGTTTCTGAAATTCTCCGAGGGGCCGGGCGGGTATGGCGATGGGTTGTCGAATTACTCGGTCGGGCAGCGTGAGTTGGACATTCTCGATGTGAAGACGTCGAACCGCGACAAAGTCGTTTGGGCGGCGGCTCAGGGGAAGACGATCAAGGCGGATGACTCGAACATCCCGGCGTTGATCCCGGTCATCTCCAACAAGCCCGGTCCGCTGCCGGGTGGCAAGCATCAGTATCTGTCCGGGGAAGAGTCGATCTCGAAGATGACCGTTCACAAAAACATGAAGGTCGAACTCTTCGCCGACGAAGCGATGTTCCCGGAGTTGGTCAATCCCGTGCAGATGGCCTTCGACACGAAAGGCCGCTTGTGGGTCTCCACATGGCCGACCTATCCGCACTGGATGCCGACCGATCCGATGAACGACAAGTTGCTGATCCTCGAAGACACGAACGGCGACGGCAAAGCAGACGTCTGCAAGACGTTTGCCGGAGACATTCACAACCCCACCGGCTTCGAGTTCTGGAACGGCGGCGTGCTGCTCGCTCAAGGACCGGACTTGGTGTTCCTCAAGGACACCAACGGCGACGACAAGTACGACGTCAAAGAACGGATCGTTCACGGCTTCGACACGGCTGATACGCATCACACGATCAACAGCTTCGCCATTGATCCGGGCGGGGCGCTTTACATGCAAGAAGGCACCTTCCATCACACGCAGATCGAAACGCCGTGGGGCGCACCGCGCCGAGTCGCCAACGGCGGCGTGTTCCGCTACGAACCGCGCACTCAAAAGATCGACGTCTATGTCTCGTTCGGTTTCGCCAATCCGCACGGCCACATCTTTGAACGCTGGGGCCAAGACATCGTCTGGGACGGCACCGGTGCTCAACCGCGTCACGCGCTGCTCTTCTCCGGCGACATCGATTATCCCAACAAGCACGCCAATCCGCCGCAGGTTTATCAGCAGCGGACGCGGCCCTGTTCGGGAACTGAAATCCTCAGCAGCAGCCACTTCCCCGAAGAGCACCGAGGCAACATCCTGGTCAACAACGTGATCGGCTTCCAAGGGATCTTGCAGTACAAGCTGCAAGAGAAGGACTCCAGCTTGGGAGCCACCGAAGTCGAGCCAATCGTTTTCTCCTCCGATCCGAACTTCCGCCCTGCCGATGTCGAAGTCGCTCCCGATGGCAGCATCTATTTCACCGACTGGCAGAACACGATCGTCGGCCACATGCAGCACAACCTGCGCGATCCTGCTCGTGACAAGATTCACGGCCGCGTCTACCGAGTCCGCTACGAAGGCCGCGACCTGCTCAAGCCTGCCGCGATCGCCGGTGAGCCGATTCCGAAGTTGCTCGACCTGCTCAAAGAGAAGGACGACCGAGTCCGCCACCGTGCTCGGCTCGAACTCTCCGGACGTCCGACCGCCGATGTCATCGCCGCCGCGAAGACATGGATCGGATCGCTCGACAAGAGCGATGCCGAATACGAGCACCACCTCACCGAAGCGTTGTGGTTGCATCAGAGCCACAACGTCGTCAACGAAGAGTTGTTGAAGCAGCAACTCCGTTCGCCGAACCATCACGCTCGCACGGCAGCGACTCGCGTGTTGACCTAC
>JAYUFI010000469.1:0-1984 GCA_043738805.1 Planctomycetaceae bacterium
CAAATCTCCATTGGGTAGTAGGTCCATCACAAGGAACCACCCCCGATTGGGAGTCTCGCCGTGACCGTGAATCCGCACGATACCCGGATGAGTGAGACGGGCCACGATGTCCGCCTCGGCTTCAAACCGCTCACGCAACGAGCGATCGCTTAACAACGATTTTCTCAGAACCTTCACAGCCACGAGTTGCTGCTGTCGTTTGTCGAAGGCCTCATAGACACGACCAGTCAGCCCAAGTCCGATCTGTCGGCGCAAAACGAAATCGTTGAGTGTGCGGTTCTCGGCGAGAGCCTCGTTGGACCGCAAGCCGGGGGAGGGCATGTCAGCCTGAACCTGAACCGCGCGAGCCTCCGGCTTCTGGTGCAACGATTCGCTTTCCGACCGGTCAACGACCTCAGCCCCTGCCAGTTTCAAAAAAATCACTCGGACTGTCTCCAGTTGCCGCCGAACCGTGCGAGGCGACCGGTCGATCAATCCAGCGATCTCATCCACGTCGTGGCCTTGCAACCGCAACTCAAGAACGCGGCACGTCGCCTCCGGTAGCTGCGACATCAAATGTTCGAGCTGATCGGCAACGATCACTTCAAGATCGGGTGACGAGGCGGCGTCTGCTGCCCGGTTCGCTAGGTCCACAATGTCGTCCTGTTCGCGGTTGAGAGATCGACGTGCGGCGTTGTGCCGTGCCGCACTGCGGTGGAGCTTGTTAAGCGCGATTTGAGCCAACAATCGCCAAAGCTCACCGGGCTCATCAATCGCGAATTGGCCGTCGCGAGCACGCACGAAGAAACTCCGATATGCCGACAACACCACATCCTCGGCATCAAGTCGCCGAGCCAGCTTGCTTGAAAGGCGACTCTGGACAAGCGACGCCAGGCGCTTCGCAAATCGCTCGAAAAGTTCGGTTGCGGCCGCTTCATCGCCAGCACGAAACCGCTCCAAAAGCAAAACCGACTGAGACGAGGCGTCCGCTTGTGAGCGGTCGGACGGTGGCTGGGACGTCGGTCGAAGGTCGGGCATCGAATAATTTTCAGATTGTGTGTCCGTGCTCACGGCAAATCTGCATTCACGAGCAGACAACCCTCGCTTCAAGCACTTTTAGGGAGAACGATCATGGCGTTCGTTGTGACCGAACCTTGTTTTGGCTGCAAGTACACAGACTGCGTCGTCGTCTGCCCTTGCGAGTGTTTCCACGAAGGCGAGCAGATGCTGTTTATTGATCCGGAGCATTGCATCGACTGCCAAGCTTGTGCCCCCGAATGCCCCGTGGAAGCCATTTTCTACGAAGAGGATGTCCCCGAAGGGCAGCGAGACTACATCCAACTCAATCGAGAAATGTCGCAAATTTACCCACAGATCCTCGAACGCAAGCCGCCACTTTGCGGAACGGGCAGCTCTTGAGGATGCGATCCGTCACGCCCGATGCGAATGAGCGTTCCCTCGTCGAGTTCGCTCTGCACCTTTTTGCATCTACCACGCAATGTTTCATCCGCTACAAAAACGTGTCGCTGCGTGAAGCGATCGTGTTCAGGCAGTGCAAGAAGCGGCCTCTACTCTTTTCCCAACCAATCGCGGGGGAGTTCCAGTGACCAGACTTCGCTGCTCAACGGTTGAGCGTGGCCGCCGGCGATCCAGAGTTTGTCTTGGAAGACGTAAGCGGATAGCTCGTGACGTTCTTTCCAGGAGACTTCCGACTTGAGCTGCCTCCAGTCCTTGCCATCCTTCGAGTACCAGACGTCGCCCCAGTTCTTGGACGGGTTGTTCGACCAACCGCCGATCACAAACATGTGGTCGCGGTAGACGACCGACGAGAACCACAATCGCGGCGACCACGGAGCGTGTTCGGTCAACTGCGTCCAATGCTCGCCGTCTTCCGAGCACCACACATCATTGACCGCGTGGTATTTCGGGACGTAGTTGCCGCCGCCGAAGACGTACATCTTGCCGTTGAGCACTGCCGCTTGATGGTACGCGCGCGGAGACCAGC
>JAYUFI010000470.1:0-5265 GCA_043738805.1 Planctomycetaceae bacterium
GCCGTCAGCAATTGCAACTGGACGGTCGGAGAATGTGCCGCTCAATGGACGAAGAAGTTTGCTCGCGGCCGCACAGATGCCGATTTTGGCGAGTTGGTGGGTATGTCTGGCGATCAGGTTTATCAACGCCGTCGCGTGTTTGAGACGTTCGCCGATGCTCAAGAACGATATGCCTCGCTGAAGTGGTCGCACTTTTATATCGCTTTGAATTGGGACGACTCGACCGAGTGCCTCAGTTGGGCGAACGACAACGAGGCGACGATTGCCGAAATGAAAGCGTGGCGGCGTCTGCAACGCGGCGAAGATGTTACCGTCGAACCCGACGGCGGTGAGGCCGGTCAATGGGGCGGAGACGGGGCGTCTGCGTTTGGAGATTACGGTTCTCAAGGAACAACACCGGTTCGATCGGAAGCCGATCTCGAACTTCCCGCCGTGCGCGTTGCAACATCGGGCAATGATGGCAAACGAGGCTCACGCGAAGGCGCGACCGCCGATGCTGCTGGGCTGTCTCAAGGGGAATACGCACCGTATCGCACGGGAGCAACCAAGCCACCGACACGCGAAGTGCTCGATGAGGTTCCCGGAAGCATGCCTTCCGTTAGCACTGAGCAATCAGTCAAGCGATTGTCAGTCATGATCGAACGCTGTGCGAAAGCGATCACTCCGGACGTGCAACGAAACTTCTCACAACTTCCGGAAAAAGTCCGTACTCGCTTCTTAGCTTCGTTAATGGAACTGCGAGAACGAACCGCCGAATTGAAATAGGTGCTCTATGCAGCCTCATGATGAATTGGATTTGCCTCGAGTTCGCCGTCTTCCTGGCCCGACCGTCAACGGTTGGCTGGTGATGATTTTGTTGGCGTTGGTCATTGTGTTGGTCTATCGCGATGTTCGCAGGCATAACCAATTACTCGATCCAGAAGCTGCCGAGCGACTCGTCACCGCTCGTGGCGATCTGGCTGATGATGAATTATCAACGATCGACCTTTTCAAAAACATTTCGCCGTCGGTCGTCCATGTGACGAATCTGGCTCAAAAAGTGGATGAAGATAGCTTCAACGTGATGGAGATTCCGCGTGGTGTCGGTAGTGGCTTCATCTGGGGCGACGATGGCTACATCGTCACGAACTACCACGTCGTTCAGGGAGCGGCCGCGGCAAAAGTCACGCTCGCAGACAACACAATTCTGGATGCCAAGCTCGTTGGATACGACGACTCCAAAGACATCGCTGTTTTGAAAGTCATCGCTCCTCCGGAAAAACTCAGGCCAATCTTGCTGGGCAGTTCGTCCGACCTGCAAGTTGGCCAAAAAGTATTCGCGATCGGAAGCCCATTTGAATTGGATCAAACTCTGACCACTGGAGTCATCGGGGGATTGGGCCGTGAAATTCAATCTGTCTCTGGACATCCGATTCAAGGTGTGATTCAAACAGACGCCGCGATTAACCCAGGCAACTCCGGTGGCCCGTTGCTCGACAGCAGCGGACGTTTGATCGGCGTCAATACGGCAATTGCTAGCCCGACGGGCGGTTCTGTGGGGATCGGCTTCGCGGTTCCCGTCGATATCGTCCGACGTGTTGTCCCGCAGTTGATTCGTACCGGCAAAGTTGAACGACCGGGTCTCGGCATCAGGACCGTTGATGACCGTATCACACGTCGCATGGGGCTGGAGGGAATCCTCGTCGATAAGGTGATGCCCGGCTCGGCGGCGGCGAAGGCGGGGCTGCGTTCGATGGACCGCGGAAAAAATATCCCCGGTGATTTGATCACCACCATCGAAGGTCATGAAGTTCGCAATCACGACGACTTGTATTTGGCCCTGGATGTGCGTGCGATCGGAGACACGGTCAAGATCACTGTGCTACGAGACGGAAAGCCTGTCGAGATTTCCGTGACCCTGCAACCATTGCCAACTGTATCTCCATAGAACTACGCAAGGAAAATCCCTTACATCCAGCCGCGATCTCATGAGTGTCGGTCGATCACACTTCGTTGACAAGTTGAAGCGCCTGAGTACGATGCGCCTCGTCATGGGTGGCCGAGAGCACGATTAGCGTCAACTTCGGTCGCTCCTTCAAATGACTGTCCGTCCCATCGGTGAAACGGTTGTCAATCATGGTTTCCCTGATAATGCCTGAGATTCGGAAACGTGGCGACGTGACGATCATCGCCTTTGGACCGCAGTTTGAATCGCTTGATGAGTCTGTTTTGGACAAGGTCCGTGATTTCGTGCTTGAGTCGGCGAAGAATGCGGAACCTGCAAAGATCGTGATCGATCTGAGTCACACGAAGTTCTTTGGTTCCTCGTTCATCGAAGTGCTGTTCCGCGTTTGGAACCGGGCAAATGGTCAGCCAGGCGGAGGGTTTGGCCTCGCGGGACTCTCGCCGTACTGCCGTGAAGTCCTGGAGATCACCCACCTCGACAAGCTTTGGAAGTTGCACGCAAACGAAGCAGATGCCGTCGCCAACTTGTCGTAACTTTTAAGAGCGGCGATTGAGGGAGTTAGTCATGGGCACGGATGCTAAGGCAGTGGTTCCAGTTGTCGATTGACGAGCGGTTGATGTTGGAGACGTTGCTTCGGATGGCGAAGGACCAGGTGTTGCGGGTCAACATACTACTGCTCAAGTCGGACGCCGACGGGCCGAAGTGACCGGACTCGAAGATTGCCGAAGTGTTTGAGATCAGCACAGACGCGAGTGGCTCGGGTGCGGTGCGCGTTTGATTTGGAGGCGGCGACGGTACGACGGCGGCCCCTGATCACTCGCACGCGGCGACTGGTCTGTTCGATGCACCCGATGGCCGCGCGACGCGGACCATGCAACTGCTCGCCGACGAATTCGTCGTGTTGGAGAGCGTTGCATCGACATCCTGCAACCCGACTGCGGCCACACCGGCGGCATCACGCAGATGAAAAAGATCGCGACGCTTGCCGAGGCGTACTTCGTCCCGCTGGCCCCGCACTGCACGATGAGTGAACTCGGCCTCTCTGCCAGCATCCACGCGGCGTTTGCGGTCCCGTTCCTGCTGATCCACGAAGGCTACCTCGACGGCCACCTGATGCCGGCCGGAGTCGCTCGCAAAAGCTGGGAACAAGACAAAGACGGCTACGCGAGTCTGCCTCAAGGCCCCGGCCTCGGCGTGACCGTCGATGAGTCGATGTTCGAGAAGGTCAACGCCAACCCCAAGCGTGTCTTCAAATGGCCGAAGCCGACACTGCCGGACGGGGCGGTAAGGGATTATTGACCAGCCCAAACAAACTCTATTTGGGAGCCTCCGATGATTGGGTTAGTAGTGGCGGCGTTTAATGCGGTCATCGTTGGACGGCTTGATTGCTGAAATCAAAAGGGCGAAATCGGTGGCTTTGATTGGAGTGCGTGCTCAAACCGAATTACCCAGGAAGGGGCGTCAAGGTGGTCGGTCCACGAGACTAGAACCCGCCGACGGGTGCGCCTTTGGGCGGCGCTTTCTGCGGCGGCGCACCGGGCAGCTTCAGCGTTTCCAGCGTCAACTTGATCCGCGCCTCCATCTTTTCTCGCGGATCAATGGCCTTCGGTAAGATCAGCAACAACGCGCAATGTACGTCCTTGGCTTCCGTTTTATAGAAGTGGACTTCGAGCGGCGGATTGTGTTCCGTGAGTTCGATCGTGATCGATTCGATTTTTTTCTTGCCCACGTAGGGGGACGATCCGCGCATCATCTCCCAGTCCCACGGCGAGTCGGAGGTATCAGCTTGCAAGTTGAGCGCGTTGGCCACTTGATTGGCGAGATCGGATAGATAACGTGGCGGCTCGATGTCGTTGTTGGTTTGCTTTTCGATCCAGCGCTGCCAGTTGCTCAACAAATGCAAATAGGCCGGAGCTTCACCATCGGATTGTCCCGGTCCTTCGGTTCGGACGGTTCCTTTCCAAGACGCCATCACTCCTTCGGGCATCACGTTGGAAAAGTAACCTAAGCGAGCCGGATCGACGTCCGGAACCAGTTGCTCGGCAGCTTCACCTTCCTTCGGGACTGCTGCCGGAGCGAGTTGGTCAAACAGCTTCGGGACTCGGATTTCAAACCCGTCTAACTTGACCGCTTTACCCAGCGCGACGTTCACTTGGTCGAGGTACTCGAAATACTTCCTCGTCTGGTTGAGCCGCTCCTGATAGGTGTCCGCTCCACAACCGGCGGCAAACAATGTCGTACCCGCCAAACCAGCCAGAAACGCTCGACGATCGAAATCGGGCTTGCCTTCTGACGATGTGAGCGACGACATGCTGGTCTCGTGAATGATGAATGATGTCCCAAAAATTGCTCAAAAACGGTCTGCGATTGTGTGAGTGGTGTCCACAAGCGTCAAGCCAGTTCACGCAGCCATGACTTCCTGGTCGTGGGCCAGTTTGCCCATCCCTGAGTTGCTCTTGGCTCATTTGAGTTGACTCAACTGAACAATCGGGGCCAGTTGCATGGTATTTGGGATCATCATGCCGGATTGGCTCCTTGCGCGGGACACCAGGTCGCACCTTGACGGTGAAGAGATCGCCGCTGAAACTGTCGGCGTCTGACACATCGTTCGTGGTGATGATGAGGTGGTTCTATGCGAGGGGCAATTTCCCGAACGTTCTGTCGGTTTCGGGGAGTCGGAATCGGATTAATCGTCCTGTTTGGCGTGACGCTGATCGGGTATTGGCGTTGGCGCGAGTCACCGTCTCGCCGATTTCAAGCGGCGTGGTCAGCGGTTCTTAGAAACGACTTGACGACCGTGCGGAGTGAGCTCGATTTCTTTCGGCGATCTCCTCAGCAACAACCGGAGCGGCGAGTCCTGGAAGCCGCATTACTTCTGCGGGCGAAACGCTACGACGATGCCCTGAACCTGCTCAGCAAAACGCAACCGCAAGGTGAAATTCGCTGGGCACTCTTCCAAGTCGTCGGTGAATCTTTGTATTGGAAGCATCAGACTGCGGATTCAGAACGGCTCTTCCACATTCTCGCGAACGAGCGGCCTGAAGATGCCGCACCGCATTCGTGGTTGGGTTCAATCTACTACGACATGGGGCATATCGGAGCAGCACGAACGGAACTCCGACGCGCGATTGAATTGGACTCCACGGATGCCCGACCGCATCGTTTGCTGAGCATGATTGAATCGAGCTCCGAGAACTATCCTTTGGCCATTCACCACTATCGAGAAGCGCTGCGATTAAGTTCCGGTCAACCGAATTGTGAGTTCGTTGAAGAATTGGGGATCCTTTTAATCAAGGTACAAGACTTCGCTGAAGCGAGGG
>JAYUFI010000471.1:0-1975 GCA_043738805.1 Planctomycetaceae bacterium
GGCGATACCGTCTATGACGGTTCCTTGAAAACTCAAGTAAAACAACTTCGCGTTCGTTTGCGCGAGAGGTGTCTGAATGAAATTCAACGCGGGCGAGATCGCTTCAGTCATCAAGACGGAAATTGAAGGCTTTCGCGGACAGATCCAGACCAGTGATGTCGGCCGAGTCGTCGAGGTCGGCGACGGCATCGCGCGAGTCTACGGCTTGGCTACGGCCATGGCCGGGGAAATGGTCGAATTCACCAAGAGCGGTGTTCGCGGCCAGGTATTCAACCTGGAAGAGAACTCCGTCGGTGTGATCATTCTCGGAAACTACCTGAAGATCACCGAAGGCGAAGAGGTTCGGACGACCGGTGCCTTGCTGTCAATTCCGGTCGGCAACGAACTGATCGGTCGGGTTGTCGATCCGCTGGGTGTGCCGCTCGACGGCAAAGGCCCGGTGATGTCGACGCAGACGCGGCCACTCGAAACGACGGCACCCGGTGTCGCGGGTCGGCAGCCGGTGAAGCAGCCGCTTCAGACGGGAATCAAGGCCGTCGATGCCATGACCCCGGTCGGACGCGGCCAACGCGAATTGATCATCGGCGATCGTAAGACGGGCAAAACGGCCGTCGCGATTGACGCGATCATCAACCAGAAGGGCGGCGACGTCATCTGCGTGTATGTGTCGTGTGGCCAACGAGCGAGTTCAACGGCCGGTGTTGTCGAAGCCCTCACGAAGGCGGGTGCGATGGACTACACCATCGTCGTCAGTGCCTCGGCGAGCGATCCGGCACCGCTCCAATACATCGCGCCTTATGCCGGTGCCTCAATCGCCGAGTACTTCATGTACCAGGGCAAGCACACACTCGTCGTCTACGACGATCTGACGCGTCAGGCCACGGCGTACCGTCAGTTGTCGCTATTGATGCGGCGTCCGCCAGGTCGCGAGGCTTATCCCGGCGACGTCTTTTATTGTCACAGTCGTTTGCTCGAACGAGCGGCGAAGCTGAGCGACGATCTCGGTGGGGGCTCGATGACCGCTCTGCCGATCATCGAAACTCTGGAAGGTGAAGTTTCGGCATATATCCCGACGAACGTGATCTCGATCACCGACGGTCAGATTTATCTCGAGCCAGACTTGTTCTTCAAGGGAGTTCGTCCGGCCATTAACGTCGGTATCTCGGTCTCTCGCGTGGGTGGAAATGCTCAAACGAAGGCGATGAAAAAAGTCGCTGGCAGTTTGCGTCTCGATCTCGCGGCCTTCCGCGAATTGGAAGCGTTCGCTCAGTTGGGTACGGAGCTCGATAAGGCGACTCAGCAGCAGTTGGATCGAGGTTACCGAATGGTCGAATTGTTGAAGCAGCCTCAGTTCCAACCGTTGAATATGGCCGATCAGGTCATGAGTATCTACGGCGGTTCCAAAGGCTACTTCGACAAGGTGCCGGTTCCGCGCGTTCAAGAAGCGGAACGGAATATGATTCAGTTCATGCGAGAGGAAAAGAGCGAAGTTCGCGACGCTCTGATCAAGAGTGGCGCTCTCGACGACGCGACGGAATCGCTGTTGAAAAGAGCTTTAGAAGAATGGCGAACCCGTTGGCAGGCGACGGAAGGCAAGTAGAGGTTTGTGAGTCATGGCAAAAGCACGTGCGATCATCAAACGGTTGAAGGCCGTTCGCAACGTCCGCAAGATCACGCGGACGATGGAACTGGTCGCGACTGCGCGCTTCAAGAAGGCGATGGATCGTGCCACGCAAGCGGCCGCCTATACGCGAAAAATCTCTGAGATCGTCGCCGACTTGAGCAATGCCTTACAAGATGGATCGTCCTCTTTCACGCATCCTCTGTTGCAACAACGCGAGATCGAAAAGAAGAGCATCCTGTTGGTCATCACGTCGAACCGCGGCCTGTGCGGTGGCTATAATGGTGGTGTCTTGCGACATGCTCAAACGCGAATCCGACAAGCGAAAGCTGATCAGATTCCATTAGATATTGA
>JAYUFI010000472.1:0-13971 GCA_043738805.1 Planctomycetaceae bacterium
TCGTGAGCGTGTCCGTGATCATGTTCATGCCCATGTTCCAGGGCGGTTGTGGCACTCATGTCAAACCTCGGTTTCAGATCGCAAATCGCAAATCTCAAATTTCAAATCTGAAATATCTGAAATCTCAAATTTCCGTTACTCATCCTTTTTCGCCACGACGCTCGCACCCGCGTGGCCGTCGTAATTTTGATCCGATTGAAGCTTCTTAATGTAGGCGTCGAATTCCGACTGTTTTTCGGCGGTCAATTGCCCGCGCATTTTGTAGTGACCCCAGCCGCACAGTTCGGCACAGAGCAATTCAAAAATCCCTTTTTTCTCCGCCTTAAACCAGATCGGGATGATCTGGCCCGGAACGGCGTCTTGTTTGATTCGCAGATGTGGTAGGAAGAAAGCGTGCTGCACGTCTTCGCTGCGGAGCTGAATCATCACCGCTCGGCCAATCGGAGCGTGCAGGTCATTGACCGCATAAAGGTCGTCCGGCTGCGGTTTCAGTTGCAGCTTCTTGCCAGGAGCCGGATACCGAATCCGCCACTCAAACTGCCGAGCCGTCACTTCCGCGATCGGTGTCTCGACGGTTCCTTCCGGGAAGTACGCCTTCACGCGGAAGTCTCGCCAGACGTCCATTTGATAGAGTGCCAAGAACAGCAAAATCACCGCCGGGGCCACGCTCCAAATCACTTCGAGATTGTGGCTGCCGTGACTGAACAGCGACTTCTCGTCGGTGTTGTGAGCTGCTTTCCACAGGGCATATCCCAATGCGATCTGAGTTCCAATGAAGACCACCGTGATGATGATCAAGATCAGATAGAACAAATTGTCGATGCGCTGTCCCAACTCCGTCACCGACGCTCCGGGAAACCACCAGCCGTAAGCCGGGGACATGCCGGAATAAATCAGCGCCAAGATCGGCCAGAACATGAAAAACAAAACCCAAAACTTACGCACGATGACTACTCCAAAAGGCCGGTTGTCAGGCCAGCCGGACGGTGAAATCCGCACCCGCCCTGCAAACTAATTCGCGTGTCTGTGATCCGTCGAATGCTCGGCCACGCTGTGGGGCTTTGGCGACTTTGGAGCCTGTGAGTCATACGGAACCGACAGCGCGTAGTTGACCAAATCCCAAATCTCCGCTTCCGACAACGCCTGCGAATTGCCCGGCATCGGCGTCCCTTTGATTCCCGCGTAGATGCGGCGGTAGATGTCGATCGGCCGCCGGCCACCTCGATAAATCCCGCGCGTCAAATCGCGCGGCTTGATCGGCTGATCCCAAGCGTCGAACAAACCTCGCTCCGCATAAACTTCGTTCGTGGCCGGATTCTTTTGAAAATCTTCGGTCATCGGGCCGTTGCCACGACCCGCCGGGCCGTGACAGTTGACGCACTTCGCTTTGTTCCCCAGGAATAACTCTTTACCGCGATGACGTGATTCCGCCGTGTCCGGAGTCCGAGGCTTCTTCGGCGTGATCGACGTTCCCTCTTCTTCGGCTCCGGCCCACTTATCGCCCACTTCGCCCGCGATCTCGTTGACGAAGTTCGGATATGTCTCGGCGAGGTACGTCTCCAACGACTTGTCGATCCCTTCGTCCTTCGAGCGATCCTTCGAGTACTCACCCTTCAATTCGGTGATCAGCCCCTTTTCGATCTCGCCACGCATCGCCAACCAGCGGACATACTCGATGATCGCGGTGAGTTCATTCTCCTTGAGCATCGGCACGAACGACGGCATGTAGGTGCCGGGAATCCCTTGAGCGATCACTCGCTTGAGATCATCGCGCGTCGCCTTGATCGGAGCCGGGAACGAGCCGGTCGAGGTGAACTTGAAGATGCCCAGCCGATAATCGCGCGGACGCGGATTGAGATATTTCGCGGTCGTCCCGTCGCCATCTCCGCTGACACCGTGGCAATGCTGGCAATGCCGCGCATATAGCTTGCGGCCATGCCGCAGATAATGTCCCGCCGCGACGAACGTGTCCCCTTCCGCCGGAGCCGACTCCAAAGTTTGCAATGCCTCGAAAACGTTCGCCTTCGGATCGAACTTCGCCAGCAATACTTGCTTGCCCGCACTGCCCCCCGATGTGAACAACAACCCGGCGCGAGCCAATTCCGGCGACGTCAAACTTTCGAGGTCAGATGCTTCGACGTTGAAGGCAACCGTCAGCTTCTGCCCGCTGACCGACTTCACGGTCCCTTCCGCCTTGCCGTAATTCACCGGCAGCTTCAACCACGCGACGCTGTCGAGCGGCGAACCGAAGTGCTCGTCCAACGTCTTTTGCACGGCCTTCCGAGCTTTCGGAAGTAGCTGCTTTGCAAGGGCCGAGTTCTCGGCAAAGCGGGCTTTCGACGCATCGCCACCGCAGCCCGCCAACAGGCCGGTCAGCATCACGGCGATTAAAGTTTGCCAACGCACGCTCACAGGAACATCCTCCGCCACGGATCAAGTTTTCTGACTCGCCGAAGCTCACCGTAGGACGGGCACTCTTGCCCGTCTTACCAACAAACTGACGGGCAGGAGTGCCCGTCCTACTTCTAAAAGTCTCGGAGACCTCTTGACTACAGACCGAACTTCGCTGCATCAACGGCGATCTCGACCGGAGGCTGTTCGCCCCCCTTGATCACCACTTTGAGTTTGCGTTCGAGAAAACCACCTTTGCCACCTTCAGCACGTTCATGCCAGACTCGGAACTCGTGAGTCCCCGCCGGCAGGTTCTTGATTTCAAACTTCCCATCCTTGCCGGAGACCGCTGCAAACGGATGATCCAAGGGCAAGTGATACGCGATCATCCACGAGTGCAAGTCGCACTTCACCGGGAACGGGTTCTTCTCCGACTTTTTGTAAACCAGATCGAGCCCATCACGTTCCTTCGGCTTGATCGTCGAGTTGAACGGATCATTGCGACCGGGAAACGTGTGCGTGTTGTGAGCCAAGTCGTCGTCGCTAAGAACTTTGATCAATTGACCGACTTGGCACACCATCGCGTGGGTCGTAAAGACGCAACCCTTCTGATCGAAGTCTAATTTGTCGTTCGGCTTCGCGGCCTTGAATCCCGCTGGAGCCTTGTCGAGAAACACAAACACATTTGCCACACCGCCGTCACCGCCGACGATCAGTTCTTCACTCAGAATCGCACCGTCCGCAGCACAGACGGAACCGTCCTTCGTCGATTTCCCTTTTTCAAAGATCACAGTCTGGTTCGGCTTGTTTCCCTTGAGCGTGACTCGGCCGACCAGAGAACCAACTCCGCCCTTCTCGCCGCCACCCGCCACTTCGACCTTCTCGGCACTCGCTCCGGGAATTGCAGCAACGACCGCTTCCGCGGACTTCAACCGCACGGTCGGTTCGGCATGAGCGCCGGTTTCCAGCTTGCCACAACCAGTCACTGAAACCGACACAAGGGCCAGGCCGCACAGTGCGAACAACAATTTGTGAGAGACGTTCGTTTTCATGACTTCACTCCACTATTTCTTTTCCGCGTCAGCAGGCTTCGCATCCGCTGCTGGAGCCAACGCTCCTGCAGGTAGGTCAGGCAATCGCCCTTCGCGTTCCATCAATCGGTGGTAGTTCAACAACGCATCGCGAATCGCGATGGTCTGGGTTTTCCCATCGCCGCCAAACAGGTTCGGGAACTGCTTCTGATTGGGCGGGTAATTCACCGGCATCGACGTGTAAGGAGTGATGAAGCTCGGCTTGTACAACCAGAGCATCATCCAATCCGGACGCAGCCGATTCGCCACGTGGTCCAGGTTCGGCCCACGTATATCCTTCTTCGGATCAGTCGATTTGTACTCGCGACCGCCGACCGCATGGCACTTGCTGCAGATCGGAGCCCCCACCACTTTCCACGATTCCTGCAAGTACTCGCCCGGCTTCTTGCCGAACTCCTCGTCCTTCTTCGCGAGGTAAGCTGGCTGCCGTTCCGGAATGTCTTGGTACGGGAACGCCGCGTCGTTATAGGCAGCGAAATAATTCGCCAACGCCTGCGCTTCGCCATCGGTCATGTTGAACTTGGGCATCCGCATCACCGTCGTGTGACGAATCTGATACGGGTTCTTGAGGAACGAATACAACCACGGCGTCTGTACCTTCAGCCCTTCGAGATACAACGGCGGCGGCGACATCTGCATCGACAAGAACCGGTTGTTGTCCGGGCTCAGCTTCATCAAGTCGCCGACCAGCCATTCGGTAAACTTACCGCCGCGAGCGGGCTTCTCCGACACCAATCGAGCCGCCGGGACCAGCATACGCGCGCCGGGGAGCAACAGCTTTCCGTTGAGATCTAGCGTCTCCCACAAGTCGTAACCGTACTCCGCTTCATCCGGCTCATCATCCGGCCCAGGTCGCGAAGAGACCGTCCCGCGGAACGTCGCCACCGGCAACGTCTCGCTACCTTCGGCGGTCTTCACGCGGTGAGTCAGCTTCGTCAGCCCGTTACGAGCCGGCTTCAGCTTCTTCAACAACTCCAGACTTTCCGGATGATCCCCCGCGCCCAATTCAGACGCCTGAATCTCGTCGAGCTTCACGCCGTAAGCGACTTCCGGCAGATCCACCATGTGACAGCCGGTGCAATTAAATTTCTGCAACAGCTTTTCGCCTTCGACCTTGGCCAACTCGGCTCCCTTCGGCCGGTATTGATACTTTTCGGCGGGCGGGCGAGCCACAAGTCCCAACACGAATGTCGAAATTGATTCGATCTCTTTCTCATTCAACGGGAACTTCGGCATCCGCAGCCGCTCGTCATAGAACTTCGTCTCGGTCTTCTCGAAGTCGTAGCTGCGCGGATCGCGAAGCTTCTGCCAGATGAAGCCCGCTCGGCCGTGATGAGCCAAGCTCTCGTAGAAGAACGCCGCGCCGAGCTCCTGCTCTTCTTGTTCGTGGCTGTCGAAGTCATCGGCCTTCGCCTTCTTGATCGCCGCTTCGACACGCGCCCGAGTCGAACTACCGTCCGACTCACCGTGATGATGCAGGAACTCTTCAATGTGCTCCGGTGCCAGTCGCGACGGATCTTTCAAACCCCAGTCCTGCAACGCCGTGCCAATCGGTCGAGCGGCCTCGAAGTTCGGGATGTCGTGACAGCCATAACAGCCGTAACGCGACACCGTAACGCGGCCGAGATAGTTCAGCTTCCGGTTCCGCCATTCCGCGTCGCTCAGTTCAACACCTGGAGTCGGCGGAATGAGTTCGATCTCATCCCCCTTCACCACGTCAACCGCCGCCGCGTACTTCTTCTCATCCTGGCCGACGTCATCAAACATCTTCTCGCCCACACGAGCTTTCAAGTAGTTTCGAGTCTGCATGACGTTCTTGGCATCAGCCGGCGTGATCGTCTTGCGCCGAGTCAGCAGCAGTTGGACCAACTCGTCAAGTTGCTCGTCAGTGACTTCAATTGCTTCGTACTTCTGCGGACCATCCTTCAACAGATAGGCAGCGATATCCGCAGCCGGATCGATGGCAGTGTCCCCTTGCTTGAACGGATCGACGAACAAATCCGGCATCCGAGTTCGCTTGTGATGCCGCTCCGGCTCACGAATCCAGGTGTAGAGCCAATTGAAACCTTCTTCGCCCGGCTTGATCTTCGCGGCCACCTTGCTGAGGTTCGGGCCAAAGTCCGCACGACTCCCCTTGAACCGATCCGCATCGTGACTGTGGCAAGCAAGGCAACCCTTCTGAGCGAAGAACAACTCACCCCGTTTTGCATCCGGCTTGTAGTCACCTGGCGTATCGAGCTTCAGCGGCTGCGATTTGTCGAACATGTAGTGCGCGAGCGAGGCCAATTCGATCTTGGAAAACTTCTGCCCGTGAGCGTCACTGTTGTTTGTCAAATTGAAGAACTGTGGCATGTTCGTCGTCGGACGGAAGCGTTTCGGCTCTTCGGTCCAATGCGTCAACCATTCCTTCGTCGTCTTGCTGGCGACGTGCCGCAAGCTCGGACCAACCTTTCGCTCGGTTCCGGCAACCGCCTTCGCGTCTTCCGCGATCTTCTTAGCTTCTTCTGCCGTCTGCGGTTCCAACCGTAGGTCAGGACCGACCGGTTTGCCGACGTCGAAACCATTGATTTCGTGGCAGCCGAAACAGCCATATTTCTTGATGAGTTGCCAGCCTTCGTAAGCCTTCGGAGCGGTCGCTCCGAACTTCTGATTCACGCCCAACTCGACCACCGAATGATGGCACTTGATACAAGCCGACTCGCGCATTCTCGCGGGCTGCATCGGGTATTCCCAGAAATGGTTGTTAAACCAACCATGCTCGTGCTCCCACTCGTGAGCCTGATGCGGATCGTTCGGCGTGTGCGAGGCATTCGTGAAACTGGTCGCCGAACCTTGTCCGTCATGGCATGAAGTGCAGCCAAATTCCGGCAGCGGATGCGGGCTCGACGCCGACAAGTACACGTCCATGCGAGGATGCGTTGAGAACGGGTGCTGATAAGTCCCGTCTGCGCCGTCACCATGCGGGAAGTCCGGAACATCCCCCGGCCCGACACGCTCAATTCCAAGATGGCAAGTTCGACAGCGGTCGTAACGCGCTGTTTTGGCCATACCCAATGTGATCTTCATATCCGGCAGCCAGTCCTGCTGGATCTTCATGTGCGAGTTAAAACCATCGACGATCGGCTGCTCCATCAGCCAACGCTTAAAAGACCTCAGCGGATCAGACGGAGCAATTTTGTTTTTGACAGCTTCCAGGCGAACCATGTCGGCTTCAAACGCCTTGATGGCACCCTTCGCTGCGTCGAGCTCTTTCGTCTTCTCTTTCAAGTTCGCAACCGCCTTGTTGCGGGCCGCATCGCGAACATCAAGCTCACTTTCCAAACCTTCGACTTCGCCCTGCAACTCTTTGAACTTCAAGTGCAATTCAGCGATTTGGTCGCCATCCAGTTGATCTCGAATACCAAGGTCATAGTTCGCGCGAGCCACGTCACGAAACGCACGCTTCTCGCGAACCTTTCGCATCTGCATGCCATACTCGTTATCAAGCGCTTTCGCTTCCGCCTCTAACTCAGCGAGGTTGGCGACTGTCTGCTTGAGTTCTGCGTCCCGTTGGCTGCCCGCGTCTTTGAGTTCTTTGAGCTTATCTGCATAACCTTGATCGCCACCGGCACCCGCAATGCGAGCCCGTTCTTCGGCTTCGACCTTATCCGCCTCAATGCGGAAGAACTGCCGCTGGTAGACGCGCCACTCATCGTGATGGTCGAAATACATCATCAACAGCGTCGCCACGAACAGCACGATCATGCTGACCGCGAACACGCGATGCATCTTGGGCAGCGGACGGACGAAATCTTCTGTGGCAGGCATGAGTCCTATAAGTCCCTATGGGTCTGATGAGTCCTGTTTCGCGGACGTAGAACTGATTAGACGTTTTAGACGTTGAAGAACCATTCCGGGATCGCGATGAAGTACTTCAAGTTGACGGCCCAGCGGAGCACCATCTTGATGGGCAAGGCCGCCATCATGAGCACCAAGTTCGAGAACACCATGTATCGCACGAAACCCATGCGAATGAAAAACGTTTTGAAGACCGTCATTGCCATGACCATCGGCAGCACACCGAGATAAACACCGATGGCGACAAAGCCGACGAACTCACGAGCCAAAATGTACGGAGCCTGCGTCCAGAAATCAGAACCGGACGGAGCCATCGGCAACGGTTTACCGAGTCCGTACCAGAAGTACTCGGATAGGTTGACGTTGTTGAGCGCCTCGAGTTTGTGGACGTCCCAAAACTCATAGATGCCGAAGATGTTCCAGTTCGGGCCGCGCAAGAACGTGCCAAGGATGATCATGCCGACCCACAACGGCAGGAACCCAAACATGAAAGTCGTGATCGCAAACTTCCGCTCATTGAACGTGTAATAGCCATTGCCGAGCTTATTAAAATCGATGTAGGGAATTGCCATCATGCCGCCGAGAATCACGCTCGGAAACACCACGCCCGCCAACCACGGATCGTAGTAAACCAACATTTCTTGCAAGCCGAGGAAGTACCACGGAGCCTTCGACGGATTCGGCGTCTTCACTGCGGAGGCAGGCTCTTCCAGCGGAGCCTGCAACGCGATGCCCCACAGAATGAGGATCGCCGTCACTGCGATCATGCAGATCATTTCAGTGTATACGAGATCGGGCCACGTCAGCACCTTCTCGTTTTTCTCTTGCTCAAACAGCGGGCGACCCTCCAGACGCCGACGATCGTTGTCGTTCGCACGATAGAAGAACAACCACGTGAAGTAACCGACAATAAAGAGCATCGCCACGATAGGCACGTTGTCCGGCTTGCCGACGATTTGCCGGAAGTCCCAGTCGGTTAGGCTGATGGTCAAGAACAACAGAGCGGCGTTCAACAACACCCAACCGACGTTCGGCTTTGCCAACCAGGTTCGCAGCAGTAGCATTCCGATGAAGGCAATCATCGTGACGCCAAAGTATCGCTTCGCATCGGCGACAATGAAGTCGATCGCATTCTTCGCAAAGTCCGGCATCACCAACAAGAAGTTTTCCGGGCGGCTCCAACAAGTGAAGTGAGCGATTGCCACCAAAAACAGAGCCGTTGTGTAACAGCCCCAGATCGCCGCATTGGGCGCTTCTTGTCCGCCAAAAAGATCAGGTAGCCGGAAATGTCGGCCCCGTTTAAAGGACTGGCAGGTCCAGACAAGGTTCATCGCGAAGAGAACCAAATACAGCCAACCCAGGCCAAACAACACGCTCGGCGTGACATTGGGATGCGGGTCAACCGATCCCAAGTTCAACCAAGACGTGATCAGCGGCAGAGAGTTCATCATCCTCAGTTCCCAATTCAGGTAGAACGGCTCTCCAGGGCCGTCCAAACGGGCCTGGAGACCCGCTCTACGTTCGTCATTTACAACGGCTGACTAATTCCGCCGTCCTTGCGAACGCGCCAGAAGTGAATGGCAATCAAACCGGACACCACGAGTGGAATCGCTACGCAGTGCAAAATGTAAAAGCGGTTGAGCGTCTCTTCGCCCACGAATCGACTCCCCAGCAACAAAAACCGAGCATCGCTCGCATTCGTGATGAGGTCATAACCACCAAGATTCAAGAACTGGAATCCCGGACCTTCGTGCCCCAGCACCGGCGTGGCACGAGCCATATTCGATCCGACGGTGATGGCCCAAATCGCCAACTGATCCCAGGGCAGCAAGTAGCCGGTGAACGACAACAACAACGTGAGCTTCAACAAAATGACACCGACCACCCAATTGAATTCGCGCGGCGGCTTGTAGCTTCCCGTGAGAAAGACGCGGTACATGTGCAGCCAAACGGTGATCACCATCGCGTGAGCACCCCAGCGATGAATCTCACGCATGATTCCCAAGGTGGTCACGTCGCGCAGAGCCAGGATGTCGTTGAAGGCCCATTCCAGCGTCGGCCGGTAGTAAAACATCAACAACACGCCGGTGATGGTTTCCACCAAAAACAAGAAGAAGGTGACTCCCCCCATGCACCACGTGTAGGAGAGGGCGATCCCCTGCTGCTTGATCGAGACCGGATGCAGGTGCAGGAAGAAGTTGGTGAGCATGACGACCACGCGGTTGCGGCGGTCGTACGGAGCCGGATGCCGGAAGATGCTCTTCCAAATCTGCGAATCGCGAATGTAATCACCGACCGACATGGATGCCTCACGTGGAGCAGGTTTTCAACCTGCCGGAATCTTTTTCAACCTCAACGGACCCATGCACTGATTCTCAGACCGGGCAGGTTAAAAACCTGTCCCACAAACTACGCTAACGTTGCGTCCACGAATGAATTGGGGTCTTGCCACTGTCCCATTTCTTCTTGGAACTTGACGCTCTTATCGACTTCAAGCATTCCATCAGGAGCCACTCGAATACCAACTCGCTCCAGAGGCCGTGGAGCCGGACCTTCAAAGTTGACTCCCGTCACATAAAAACCCGAACCGTGACACGGGCATTTGTATTTCTGCTCGCCCTCCAGCCAGTTCGGCGTACACCCAAGATGCGTGCAAACCGAGGCCAGGGCGTAAATCAGATTCTTCCCTTTGTACTGATCCGTATGCACGATCCAGATGCCGCGCGCGGCCAACCACTTCGTACTGACGGTCCCCAAAGGATAATCGCTCGAAGAGCCGATCTTGAATTTCGTCGGCGGCTCAACCAACACGTTCGGGAACATGAAGCGAGCAAGATCAAGGACCCACAGCAAACTGGTCGCCGCCATTGAGCCGAACGCGATGACGAGCGGCGAAAAACAGATTGCAACAAAACTACGACGCTCAACGGCACCCTTCTTGTCTTTCGCTGCAACAGGCTTCACCGGCATCGGCGGCAACGTGGGTTTGGCCGGGACGTCAGCCGTCACAGCAGCAGTATCGGCAATATCGCCTCGCACCGCCTTAAGCATCTCTTCAACAGAAGGCTTCGGGGCGTTGCTGACAGCAGCAACCGACGGCTTGGATGCCACTTGCTTTTCAGCAGAAACAGCAGCCGCCGGGGCGGCAGTTCCACCTTTGCCCGCTCGAATGGCCGCAAGAATATCGCCGGTTGCTCCAGACTTCGGGGCCGCCGGTTTTGCAGCAGAAGCGGCACCACTTTTCGCGGCAGCTTGAGCACGAATTGCGGCCAACACGTCAGCCGACGATCCCGGCTTTGTAGCCGGAGCAGCCTTGGGAGCCGTAGACTCCGCTGGAAGGCTCGGCTCAGCAACAGGCGCAGACGCTGGCACTGAGGCAGCCGGCGCGGCGGATGTCACCGTATCGGCACCTGGTTTTGATGCTCGGAGTTTGGCCAGAATTTCAGCCGTCGATAATTTTTGTTCAGCCATGTCTCTTCAAACGCTTAGAACAGACCACGCAGGTATCCGCGCGGTCGGAGGGCAAGGCTAAGAAGGTCGCGGATTGTTGCGACCACCTCTGACTCCGGCAACCTCGTCGAAGTTGCCTCAAGTCAAATTTCCCAAGTTCAAGATCATTGCCAAAATTTGATTCTCAACGCTGGGAACAAGTTTGGTGGAGGGTCTGGCATTCTCATTCGCTGTCTCCTTCAATTCGTCGCACCTCTTTCGGTACGACTTCGAAGGAGCGTGAAAAAAGCTTTGACGAATTGACGGAGATGACGAATGACAGCAAGGCCCGAAATATCGGCCGAGCACGCCGCGCTACTTGATGAGTTCGAGCGGTTCATTCATCGCGATCCCGCGCGCAGAGGGCTCATTAGCAGCGAGCTCATTGAAGCGGGGCAAGCTGTGGTGACCGCGAACCGACTGGGGCATGGTCAACTGGCATCAGCCGCAGTCGATCTCACTCAACATGCGCGGCGAGTCGCGATCGTCACCGGGTTTTTCATTCCCCACGCTCAGCCTCCGAGTGCTGAGACCGACGGGCCAACGGGCAGTTTGTTTCTGGCTCATTGCCTGCAAGTACTCGGCGTTGATGCGGCAGTCATCACCGACGGACCATGTGCTTCCGCACTGCGAGCCGCTGCGAACGGAATCGACTTCCCGCTCGATCGACTCTTTGTCGCACCACTCCAGGCCGACGATTGGTGCGATGAATTTCTGCAATCTGATTTCGCTCGTGACCTCACGCACCTCATCGCTGTCGAACGTGTTGGTCCGAGCCACACGCCTGAATCAGCCGACATCGGCTTTGATGTCAGCGACGAGCACCACAATCGCTGCCACAACATGCGCGGAGTTTGCATTGACGCTCATACGGCTCCGCTGCATCTCCTCTTTGAGCGACTGCCGCACGTCAACGCGAACGCGAGAACAATCGGGATCGGTGACGGCGGCAACGAGATTGGTATGGGGTCAATCCCGTGGTCCGAACTGCGACGACGACTTTCCGGCGATCATGCTGGTCGAGTCCCTTGCCGTATCGCCTGCGACTTTAACATCGTCGCCGGCACCAGCAATTGGGGCGCGATGGCACTCGCTGCGGCAACATGTCTGCTCAATGATCGAGTCGATGTTTTGCAGTCCTGGACGCAAGCTCGACATCAATCATGGCTCGAACACATCGTCGTCAATGGCCCCGCCGTCGATGGTGTCACCGGTCGCCGCGAGGCTACTGTCGATGGCCTCCCCTTCCTCACCTACATCCAACCGTGGGAAGGGATTCGTCGGCAACTTGGTTGGAGCGATTGATCGCAAATAAGAGACCGACTCACCGTGGATGTGGCGAGGTTGCTGATCGGTGCCTACCATGCCACCCCTCGATTTGAGGAATCGTCAAACTTCAGCCGTCCTGATGGGGAGATGCTCGCGATGAAGCGTTTGAGTTTTTCGGCCTGTGCTGTGTGGATGTTTTCGGTCAGCGTCGCTTTGTCATCGGTCAGCGTGAGTGCTGCCGAGCCGAAGTTTGATAGCAAGGTTGTTTCCGCTCAGACGAAGGGCCACGCGGTCGATGTCGAAGTCGACGTCACCGGAGCCAAGTCGCTGTTCCTTGTCGCGACCGATGCCGGTGACGGGTTCGGTTGCGATTGGGCCGACTGGGTCGAGCCGCGACTCGTCGGTAAGGACGGCAAAGAGTCGAAGCTGACGGAATTGAAGTGGAAGGCAGCGAGCGCCGGATTTGGCGAGGTCAACGTCAACAAGAACTGCGGCGGCGACGGGCTGAGCATCGACGGCAAGAAGGTGGAATACGGCATCGGCACGCACGCGAATTCGGTGATCGAGTTCGCTCTGCCGGACGGGCATGGCTTTACGAAGTTCAAAGGCCGAGCGGCCGTCGATGACCAGGGAATCAATCAAGGCTGCGGCTCGACCGTGCGGTTCTTGGTCTTCACGGACAAGCCCGATCCGAAGTTCCTCGTGGCTTCAGCGGCCGGTGCTGCTCCGGCTGGACTCGGTAGTCGAGACTCGAAGGATGCGATCAAAGGGTTGGATGTCGCCGAGGGACTTGAAGCCACGTTGTTCGCCAGTGAAGACTCGAAGCCGGCGATGCTCAATCCGACCAGCATCGACATCGACCATCTTGGCCGAGTCTGGGTTTGCGAGGTTGTGAACTATCGGCATCGGCTCGGCGAGCGGAAGGAAGGGGATCGCATCCTGATCCTCGAAGACACCGACGGCGATGGCGTCAGCGACAAGCAGACCGTCTTCCATCAGGGCAAAGATGTTGATTCGGCTCACGGCATTTGCGTGCTGCCGACGCCGAGCGGCAAGGGGACGAAGATCATCGTCTCGGCCAACGACAACGTCTTCTTCCTGTACGACGACGACGGCGATTTGAAGTCGGATCGCAAAGAGATGTTCTTCACCGGTATCGGCGGCACGCAGCACGATCACGGCATTCATGCGTTTCACTTCGGACCGGATGGCAAGCTCTATTTCAACTTCGGCAACAGCGGGAAGCAGATCAAGGACAAGAGCGGCAAGCCGATCATCGACCTGGCGGGCAACGAGGTGAACGACAGCAAGTCGCACTATCAGGAGGGGATGGTTTTCCGCTGCAACATGGACGGCTCCGAGTTTGAAACGCTGGGCTGGAACTTCCGCAACAACTGGGAGATCGCCGTCGATAGCTTTGGTTCGCTGTGGCAGAGCGACAACGACGACGACGGCAACAAGGGGGTGCGGATCAACTTCGTGATGGAGTTCGGCAACTACGGCTACAAGGACGAACTCACCGGAGCCGGCTGGCAAACGCCGCGCACGAACATGGAGACCGAAATTCCGCTGCGTCACTGGCATCTGAATGATCCGGGGGTCGTGCCGAACCTGTTGCAAACGGGAGCCGGCTCGCCGACGGGGATCATCGTTTATGAAGGGGACTTGCTGCCGGAGGTGTTTCGCAATCAGGTGATCCACTGCGACGCCGGGCCGAACGTGGTGCGCGCCTACCCGGTGAAGAAGTCGGGAGCGGGCTACACCGCCGAGACGGTCAACCTGCTGAGCGGTGCTCGCGACAACTGGTTCCGGCCGAGCGACGTGTGTGTGGCTCCGGACGGTTCGCTGCTCGTGGCCGACTGGTACGACCCCGGCGTGGGAGGCCACCGCATGG
>JAYUFI010000473.1:0-13957 GCA_043738805.1 Planctomycetaceae bacterium
ACCAGCAACTGTACCGCGAGCGAAATCACATCGAGCGACTCTTCGCGCGGCTCAAGCAATGCCGAAGGATCGCGACCCGCTATGACAAAACCGCTCGCACCTTCCTCGCCTTCCTCCACTTGGCCGCATCCATGATCCTCCTCGCGTGAATGTCAACACGGCCTAATTGTTCGGCGATGAATTCTTGAGAGGCTTCGATTTCACTTTCAAACGTAGCCAGCGGCTGTCAGGCAGATCGGATGTCGCCAGAACCCATCGGCAACAACTGCCGCAGATTAGCGAGTCACCCTACCGGCTACGTGGACTGTGACGAGGGGAGGGAGCCGCTTTATTCGGCAAACTCTCCGCCGTCGATACCACAGACATCCCCAAAGGAGTGGTGGAAAATGCGACTCATGGATGTCAGACGTTCGATGGTGATTGCCGGTGCGCTCCTCGTGAGTCTGCTTGGCTGCCGCTCCTCGTCCGTGCCAACGCAGGGGTTTGTTCAACGCCCGGCCATTGGATCAACAGTCGCGTCAACTGCGGAGTCGTTTCAGCGCACATCGGATGATTCAACGGCATCGAACACAACAGCGAACACTGCAACGTTTCAAGCGGTTGCCAAGTCGGAAGAGAAGACGGCGAAATCGGATTCACCCAACAAGCAGAAATCAAACGACGGCAAGATCGTCCGAGTCAGCGCCACGAAAAACCTTCAAGGCGATGGCGAACGCCGAGCCGAACGGCCGCTCTTCGAGATTCCGAAAGAGCTTCCCGGCAGTGACGCTCCGCAGTTGCATGTGCCACCGTCTGATCCGAAAGAGTCGGACGAGGTGCGATCGTCCAAAATCGAAAAATTGTATCGACCGCTTTCGTCCGTGAATCCCAGCGAGCCGATCAACGATCAAACCGAATGGACGATCGCCGCGTTGCAAGCGTACGCCTTCGATCACAGCCCGACGATCCAACAAGCCGAAGCTCAGATGGAGGCCGCTCGTGGCAACATGATCCAGGCGGGCCTGCACCCGAACCCGTTGATCGGTTACGAAGCAGATACGGTGCGCACCTTGGCCACGAAGGGTTATCAAGGCTTTCAAATCACAACGCCCATCGTGACGGGTGGTAAATTGGGACTGCAACAATCTGCTGCGGCGATGGCTCATGAGAATGCTTGCTTGGCCGTCCGGAAGGCACGAGCAGATGTTGCGACTCAAGTGCGTGATGCGTACTTCGATTTTCTCGTTTCGCAAGAACGTCTGCGTCTACAACGAGCACTCGCTCGATTCACAGACAACATCTATCGCGCTCAAATCGAACAAGTCAAAGGGGGCCAAGCAGCCGCTTACGAACCGTTGCAACTGCGCGTGTTCGGCTCGCAAGCTCGCAACGCGGTGGCCGCTGCCGAGAATTCACAACGAGCCGCATGGCGACGTTTGGCCGCATCGCTCGGCGATCCGAACTTGGAAACGCTGCATGTGATCGGCGAAGTCGATCGCGCCGTTCCGGAGTTGAACTTTGACACGGCTAAAAACTATCTGCTCGAAGCGCACACCGATTTGCTGTCGGCGAGAAACTCGATCACGCAGTCTCGGTATCTCGCCCAGCTCGAATACATTCGACCGCGAAAACCCGATCTGCAGATTTACACGGCCGTGCAGCACGACTACACGGGAGCGCCGTTCAACACGACTTACAACTTGCAGGTCAACGTGCCGCTGGCGATCTTCGATCGCAATCAAGGCAACATCATCCAAACACAATCGCTGATGGTCGCCAGCGATCGAGCGTTCACGGACGGGCAAAACAACCTCACTCGCCAGTTGGCAGAAGCCTTCTCGCGTTATCAAACCGCTCGACGTCTTGCGGCCAGTTATCGCGACGAGATTCTGCCTGACCAAGTTCGGGTCTATCGCGGCGTCTATGCCCGTTATCAACAAGACCGCCAAGCGGTGAACTTCGGCGATATCGTCGTTGCTCAGCAAACGCTCGGATCGGCGGTCTCAACTTACACAGACGCACTCGGCGATCAGTGGCAAGCGTATGTGGACTTGGCTGGCCTGCTCCAACTGGAAGACCTCGGCCTACTGGAACAACTCGCCGCCGTGCCGACAGCCACACAGCCAATCATCCCGCAAGCACCGGCGAGCGATGAGTAGTAGCAACTCATACTCGTGACCACTTCTCTCCGTGTCAGTTGAAGTTTGCGGCACATGCCTCACCACAAGCCGTGTAGCGAGCCGCCGGTTACGAATAAGTCATCAACTCGGCGAGTCACCTGCGGGTCTTCGATCAACGGCGGAGCGTGATGCGGCTTGATCCGCGCGTCGATGATCAGTGATCCGCGACAGCCCCAGTGCTTTTGATGCACGAAAGCACCCAGTCCCGTCACATCGGCAGCGGGATTCGATCGAGTGAACGTCATCCAAATCCAATTATTGAGCGATGCGGCAGCAAACTGGCTGTCGTCCACGAGTAGGATCATCGGGAAGTCGTTGACCGGCGCGCTCGCGTCGAAGTGCCGTAAGAACGTCGAGATCTCGCGTTCCAGTTCACCATCGGCGGCACTGAATCGCGGATCAAACTTCGGAGCGGTGATCGCCAAGACTCCCGGCAAGCAAACGCGCGGGTCGCGAAAACCATCGGGAAGGCTGGCCCCGCTGGGAAATTCAGTCGGCAACGTGCGACGAACTGGACCAGCCGCAGCGATGACCAACTTCGATCCGGCATTGAATCCATGTCCGGTGTAATCGAGCGTGTCGATCGTCGTCTGCGTTTGAAAGTGTAAGTCGGTTCGCCAGTCGACTCGTTCCAGCACATGCCGAAAGAACGTGGGAATGTCGTGAATGTCGAGCTGCGGGTTGTCCTCACCCGCCACGATGAAGAGATATTTTGCCAGCGACAACTGCCCTTGTCCGAGGATCGCGTTCGCACACGTCAAGAGTTCCTGCGGCTTGCGTTGCGAGGCGTAGGGCACATACCGCTCGCTGCCGATCGCCAACAACAGCGGATGCACGCCGGCGGCATCCACCGCATGAACCGCCTTCACCCCGCCGATCACCGTGGGAATGATCGGGCCGGTGATCTCGTGAATGATGTGGCCGAAGGAGGTGTCTTCTTGCGGCGGCCGACCGACAACCGTGAACGGCCAGATCGCTCCATCGCGGTGATAAACTTTCTCGACGCGCAGCACCGGGAAGTCATGAGCCAAGCTGTAATAGCCGAGGTGGTCGCCAAACGGGCCTTCTGGTTTGAGGCCGTTCGGATCGACGGTGCCAACGATGCAGAAGTCCGCTTCGGCAGAGATCGGCAACTCCCCATAACACGGTTTTCCAAACCAAGCGTTCGTAACATTCGCATCCGCGCGTGAGCCACTCGGATTGGAAATCCGAGCTACAAGGCTACGATCGCGAACCATCCGCATTCTTCGACCGCCGAGAGCACCCGCAAACGTGAGTTCGCTCATCCCCTCCGGCAACGGCATGACGGCGGCCAGCGTCATTGCCGGGGGACCACCGATGAAGATGTTGACGCGAAACGGTTCGCCGCGCCGGATCGCGGCGGCGTGATGCACGCCGATGCTGCGGTGAATCTGATAATGCAGGCCGATCTCTTGATTGCGTTCGTACTGACCGCCCGAAAGCTGCACGCGGTACATCCCCAAGTTGGAATGCGCCCAACCCGGCCGATCGGCGTCTTCCGAGTAAACCTGCGGCAGCGTGATGAACGCTCCGCCGTCGTCCGGCCAGTTGACGATCTGCGGCAGTTGGTCGATCGTCGTTTCATTCTTGAGCACCGGCCCGCGCGAGACGAACTTCGGCAGCATGTGCAACGCGGTGAACGGCACGTCGCGGTATCGCCACGGATTCTTGGCGAACGCCATCGGATCGATCTTCAACTCGACGAGATGCCGTACCGCCTCCAGCGTGTCGCGAAACAGAAACCGAGTTCGTTCGATGGTCCCGAACAGATTCGCGAGCAACGGAAAGCGACAGCCCTTCGCTCGCGTAAACAACAACGCCGGGCCGCCCGCTTGATAAACACGGCGTTGAATCTCGGCGATCTCTAAATGCGGATCGACTTCCGCATTAATGCGGACCAATTGTTTAGTCCGCTCAAGATCGGCGACACATTCTTGAAGATTGCGATAACCCATGACGGCCCTTGAGAGCGAAGTTCAGACAACGTCGTATTTTCGTAGCCCGGTTTTTCAAACCGGGAGTCTTCACGAAGCCCGGTTTGAAAAACCGGGCTACGAATTGCTCACCATTTTCACTCCACTCGCATCAACACGAATTTCAAATACCGAAACTCCGGCATCGCGAGCGGTGTCGGATGATCGGCTGGTTGCGAGTGAATCGTAAGCACGGTTGCTCGGCGATGAGCCTCAGAGATTCCCTCTTCGCAGGCTTCGAGAAACGTCGCTTCATCGATATGAGTCGAACACGAAGCGAGCGCCAGCAAGCCGCTCCGCTCGGTGATTGCCGCGCCGTTGAACGCCAGTTTGCGATATGCCGAAATCGCTCGATTGACGCTCGCTTCCGACGGCGCGAAGGCGGGTGGGTCGATGATGACCACGTCCCACTTGCGACGTTTCAATCGAGCACCATCAAGAAACTCAAACGCATCAACCACCGCACCGACATGAGTCTCTTCCGGCAAGCCATTCAAACGCCAGTGAGCATTCGCCGCTTCGATCGCCGGTTCCGCTGCATCAATCGACATGACACGCTTTGCTCCGCCGACTCCTGCGGCAACCGAAAATCCGCCAGTGTAACTGAAGACATTCAACACGCTCGCCCCGCGACAAAGCTGCCGCATCGTCCGCCGGTTCTCACGCTGATCGAGAAAGAACCCTGTCTTCTGGCCATGCACGACGTCTGACGTGAACTTCATGCCGTGCTCACTGAACTCAATCGGTTGTTCGCGCGGCGGCCCAATGAGCCAACGTCCATCACGCCCTCGTTGCTTGCGACGTTCCATGACCGCTGTGACGCCGACATGCTTCACGAGCCATTGAGCGATTTCATCAACGTCCCAAAACGCGCTCGCCGCCGAGCCGTCTAATTTGATGACCGCGACGTCAGCATACCGATCGCAAACGAGACCCGGCAGTCCGTCACCTTCGCCATTGAAGAGCCGATACCCCGTGGTTGTCGCATCGAATAATCGTTGCCGCAGTTCCCACGCCTGTTGCAGTTGAGTCTCCGCCCAATCGTTGTTCAGACGGAGCGGCTCATCAACGCGACACGATCGAAACGCGACTCCGCTGCTCGGATCATAGAACCCGACGGCGATCGGACGGCCACGCGTATTGTCGAGCAACAACGCGGGGGTCCCCGGTTCCGCTGCGGGCAAATCTCGCAGCGCATCAGCAAACACCCACGGATGCCCGCGTTTCACGCTGCGGGTCAAATCACGAGCAAGTCGAAGAGTAACGCGGGCTGCTTGGCTGCGAAGGAGTGGCATGAGCGAGTTGTAGTCGCGAGCGTCGATGACGTCCAAAGATGAACCAAGCTCGACTCGCAAGCGAGTGGTCAAATCAGCTATGACGAAAACCACTCACTTGCGCGTCGAGCGAGTTGCTCATTGATCTTCAATCGGCCATGGCTTCCAGTACACGGGCGTGTGCTCCGAACGAGCCGCCGTCGAAGAGTACGAATCGGACGAGGTGCGGTTGCTTTTGGGTCAGCAAGAACTCGCGAGTGACTGACAACGAGGCTTCTGCCGCGAGGTCGATGGGGTAGCCGTAGACTCCGGTACTAATGGCAGGGAAAGCGATGCTGCGACAAGAGTGCTCTGTCGCCAGTTCCAGACAGCGGCGATAGGCAGACTTCAGCAAGTCGATCTCACCGCTGACTCCGCCGCGCCAGATCGGGCCGACCGCGTGAAAGACGAACTTGGCGTTTAAGCTGCCGCTCGATGTTGCGACCGCCGATCCCGTTGGGCAACCATCCGGATACTTCGCGCGAGTCTCTGCCATCAACGTCGGACCGGCGGCTCGATGGATCGCACCGTCAACGCCGCCACCTCCCGCCAAGCGCGAGTTCGCAGCGTTCACAATCGCGTCAACCTCCTGCCGAGTGATGTCCCCTTGAACGAGTTCCAAACGACAAGCACCAAATTGAACCAGCATGTGAAAGACCTCGGTGAGAGAACAGGGCTTGTTGTGATGAACGGTTTTGATCCGAAGCGGTTGGGAAGGATTTCTAAGTAAGTCGTGAAAAAATTCAGGCAGTTCAATGCCGCTTCTGTCTTCCGTGCCCTCTGTGTCTCTGTGTTGAAATCTTGAAACACAGAGGGCACGGAGATTATTAGAAGCCCTTCATTGTCCTGCTGACTATCCAAACGCCATGACCAATGAATTTCTATGTTCCAATGTCCAAGGTCGGTCACTGGAGCAGAACCAAGAGTTGAGAGACTCTCGACAACAACATGGCCATTGGGATTTTCGATTTGGTCGTTCCTTGGACATTGGAATTTGGACCTTGGCCATTCTTATCGCGGTCTCTTCAAACGAAGGAAGAAGAACACTCCGATGGTCGAACCAAACCGCCTCAGTCGCAACCGGCGTCGCACGTCCAACTTTACCTGACACGCGAACAGATCTGTCTTGACATGATTGTGATTGTTGGCCAAAACCCCGACCCCTTCCTGACTCCGGTGGGCAGATGCCGACCGCGAGTGGTGGTGATTTTCCGAACGATCGCAGTGTTCCCTTCAAGGATGAAGGCGTCTCATGTCGGTCAGCGTCAGACACAAGGTGCATGAATACTCGGTAACGGCAATTCAGTCGGCGCGCGATGAGTTGATCCTCAATCACTTGTGGTTGGTGCGGCATCTGGTTGGCAAGTTGGCCGCTCGACTGCCCCCTGGCGTTGATGTGGACAACCTCGAATCGGCCGGGTTGTTGGGCTTGGTTGAAGCGGCTCAGCGATTTGATGCGAGTCGTGGCGTGGACTTCAAAGCTTTCGCCGCGTTGCGAATTCGCGGAGCGATGATTGATGAGGCTCGTCGCAACAGCCCGTTGCCGCAAGAACTGTTGCAGTATGTGAAGCTCGTTTCGCGAGCTCAGGAAAGGCTCTCGCCGCCAATCACTATCGAAGCGCTCTCGATTGAAACGGGTTTGACGGCGGATCAAGTGCTCGATGCCTTGGCGGCGATTCCGCTGACGCAGGTGAAGTCGTTTGATCCGGCGGCAGACGAGCTTTCGCAGATCACCGAAGATGTCTCGTCGTCCGCGATGGAACGCGAAGACGAATGGAGACTGCTCGCAGACGCGATCTCCTCGTTGCCGGAGCGGGAGCGATTGATCGTCACGATGTACTACAAAGAAGACCTGCGGTTGAAAGAAATTGGTGAAATCTTGGGGCTGTCTGAATCGCGCGTCTCGCGATTGCTGACGGCAGCGCAGTTTCAATTGCGCGAGTATGTGATGGAACGTTAGAGAACGAGAAACTGGGCATGACAACTCGCATTCACAACTCTGGTTCGCACGCGTTGCCGCACGTGGTTCTTTCCGGGAACCGTGTACGACAGACGGACGAAACCGCTCTGGTTGGTGCTCCGCGACAAGCGGGAGAACACGGAGTGACCGTGGAGTTGCTGAAAGAGGGAGACTTGGTCAAAGCCATCGACGTGACCTGTGGCTGTGGCCAAAAGACACGAGTGTGGTGCGTTTATGAGCCAGAATAACCAATGCTCGACAATTCGAATGCTGACGCAACGGTTGCGACGATCGTTGAGCCTCTGGCTGCTGATCGCGCTGGCGGTCAGTCAGTCGTCATCGTGGCTCGCCGGTCAAAGCAACCAAACTTCGACGTATTCGTCACCCAATGTGGTGAACGACACGCCGCCGAAGAACCGAACGACTCAGTTCGCACAAAAGAAGGTGTTTCTCAATCCCAATAACCCCGCCAATAAAAATAAGCCGACGGCCACGAGCACGAACACAACGGCCAAACAGAACACAACCGCCAGACAAGTGGGCGGAGCCAGCAATCCCAATCAACGTTTCAATCCGACCGCGCAATCAGGCAAACGCGACTCGGGAGTTGTTCAAGCGTCGCACGAAGAATTCGCAACACCCACTGCCGGAGCAAATCCGAACAACGCCACGAATGGGTTCGATGCGACGCCGAGCAATCTTGTTCCCGCTCCCATGCCTCCAGCGATGTTGCAGGCACCAGCGATGTTGCAGGCACCGGCGATGTCGCCAGGCCGCCCGCTGACATCGGGTGCGAACGTTGGCTTTCCGGGAGAGCGAACGGTTCCGCCGCAGATCACGGGAAGTCATCTCGGATTGCTGCCGGGAGAGACCGCCACCGAACGCTCGCTGCGGCTGATGAATGTCGTTGTCGATCTCGAACAACAGATCGCCGAGTTGACCGACATGAATACGAAACTCAATGCGGAACTGAAAGCGAAAGAGTTGAAGTTGCAGTCGGGCACGCTGCAGATCAACACCGCTCGAAAAGAGCTGTCGTTGGCGGCGGAAGAATTTCAGCGACTCCGCAAAGCGAACGTCGATCTCCGCGAAAAGTATCGCACTGCCGAACGTGAGAACGCCTCGTTGATGCGCTCGCTGTCACCGCTGCTGAAACAAATGCTGCAAAGTGACGATGACCCGCAGGCAAAGGACTGAACGCCATGCGGAGCACGTCCATATCGGATCAAAAACAAGTTCGTAGGACGGGCACTCTTGCCCGTCGAGCGTTAAGCGACGAACAAGAGTGTCCGTCCTACAGCGCCGCCAGATCGCTTTACTCACGCATTCGTGTCGGGATCGCGATCACTTTATTCGCGATCACATTCAGCGGCGGTTGTGCTCACGATCGTCCGCCTGAAGCGATGGCTGCGGTTGCTCCGTTTCAGCAGTATTTCGATCCGCGAACGGATTGGTCGGCGATTCAGCGAGTCGTCTTGATGCCACTCGCCAATCAAACGGCTTATCCGAGAGTTGCGGATGAGATGCAGACTAACTTGGCGGCCGAGCTACAACGTGCGGGGCGGTTCGACATTGTTGTCGCCACGAAGGAAGACACTGGCGCGAAGGCTCGTGATATTTTCGCGAAGGGGCAATTCGACGAAGTCGAGTTATTGCGGATCGCTCGTGAATACCAAGCTCAAGCGGTGCTGTTCGGACAAGTGACGCAATATCATCCCTACAATCCGCCGCGAGTCGGATTGTCGTTGTTGATGATTCATCCCGCTGAAGGGATCGCGATTGCGACTAGCGATGGCTTGTGGGACGCGCGAGAGAGCGGCACGGCCACTCAAGCCAAGGTACTTTATGGAAAGTCGCTGAGCTGGCCGCAGAGCATGATCGGCGTAGATCGAGTGCTCGAATCACCCGATGTCTTTCAACGATTCGTAAGCCAGCAAGTCGCGGTTTCGTTGATGCCGTCCGGGTTGCGTGCGAATCAACCGAGCATGAACGAGACGCAGAACTTTGTGATGCCCGTCTCGAATCAATCGGCAACGGGAGCGGCTCCGTTCGTTCCATCGGCCACTGGCGACGAGTCATTCTCACAGCCGGAGAGTCAGAACAATCCCTAGCATCGGCTCGATCTGAGTTCTGTCCGCGTCGTCCGGCAGGATTTGCGAGCAAGTCAATCGCCCCCCCTTCGACACACGAGGAGCCGTAGACCATGAACAACGTCCGCGCGCTGCTTGACTCGAAGGGACAGCATGGACAAAGCCACGATCATCGGACTGTTATCCGCCGTCGGAATCGTTGTGGGTGCGGCGTACCATCAGACGCACGGCAACCTGATGGCGTTCTACAGCACGGAAGGTGTGTTGCTGGTGGTGGTCGGTGCGATCTTCGCCACGATGATCAGCATGCCGATGAACAACTTCAAAGAGATCTTTCGCGTCACCAAGAAGTGCCTCATTTACAAAGAAGCGTCGTTACCCGCGTTGATTCAAACGTTGGTCGAGTTTGCGACGATCGCCCGCAAGGATGGCCTGCTGGCGCTCGAAGGCCAAGTGGAGTCGATCGACGATACGTTTTTAGCCAAGGGGCTGCGCATGGTGATCGACGGTACGGATCACCACGAAGTCGAAATGAATCTGCGACTGGAATTAGCGGCGATGGCCGAACGTCATGCGGCAGGCAAGAAGATGTTCGCCACGATGGGCAACTATGGTCCGGCGTATGGCTTGATGGCGACGATCATCGGCCAGGTCGTGATGTTCCAAAACATGGGCGGCGACATCAGCGCCATCGGTGGTGGTTTGTCGGTCGCCTTGTTGGGAACGTTGTATGGGTCGGTCATGGCCAACATCGTCTGCTCGCCATTCGCCGACAAATTGGGCTTGCGAGCCAGTCAAGAAGCGATGCTCAAAGAGCTGCAACTACACGGCATCTTAGGGATCGCTCAAGGCGATTCGCCGACCTCGCTCAAACAGAAACTCGTGGGCTTCGTCGATGGCCGTGGCGCAATGAGGTTGGAAGTCGGAAAGTAGAAATCTCACCGAAGACAATTCTGTCTCTTTGCATTTGTAGGACGGGCACTCCTGCCCGTCAGTGATCACAAGACGGGCAAAAGTGCCCGTTTTACGTTGGAACCGATCTCACCGAAGTCGCCAGACCCTTAGCGTCAGAACGGATCAATCATGTCAGGTGGAATGCCACACAAGAAGGGCGGACACGAAGAGGGTGGCGGTCACGCTCCCGCGTGGATCGTCAGCTTCGCCGACATGGTGATCTTGTTGATGAGCTTCTTCGTGTTGCTTTTGGCAACCAGTTCGCAGAAGACCGCGACCGACGAAGACTTGTTGAAGATATTGGCGTCCGTGAAGGTCGGTTTCGGATACATGCCGAAAGCGAACTCCAAAGACCCGATCGACATCGCAGCGTTTCAAGTTTTGTCGCAACGCAAACGCGGCGCGAGCGGCAGCGGCAACCAGTGGCAACAAAACGCGGCGATCGAAGGCAGCAAGAACAAAGAACGCGATGCGTGGCTGAAGGCTCAAGCTACTCTCGGTCGTCCCGTCTATTTTGCCGCCCACTCCACCAAAATCCCGACGAGTGCCGCGCCGGATCTCGAACAAATCGCCGAAATCATTCGGCATCATTATCGAGCGATCGTGATTCAAGGACATTGTTCACCCGAAGAGGCGAAACAAGATTCGTCGGGCGGGCACGATTTGGCATTTCGTCGAGCTGTCGCCTTGAAGCAGGCGTTGGAAGATCGAGGCATCGCCGCATCGCGTTTGCGGTTGGTTTCCTGTTCGTTTCACGCTGTCCCGAAAGGACTCGAAGTCACAGAAAAACAACTCGCCGTCGTCACGATGGGGAACTACTTGTTGCCCTCTGACAACAACGCGTTGGCCGAACCCAGTATCCCCACGAAACAAACCAAAAACTTGAGCGGACCTCACCCATGAAATCGACACGATGGATCGCTGTCGCCCTTTTTCTAATCGCTTCGCCGCTGCTCGCAATGTCTGAAGATGATACATCCACGCTCAAACCCTCTGAGTCTGAAATGGAATTGAGCGTTTTGGCGGAAGCTCAACGGTCTGATGCTCAGTTGACCGTTCCGCTTTCGTTCGATGCAGAGTTGGAGCAACTTCGCAAAGACATCGCCACAACTAAAGAACTGCGTGAGAAAGTGGCCACCGAAGCAGGTCAACCACTCGCCAGTGATGCGGCGGCCGCTCAAGAACAACGGCGAGTGTTGTTGGAATTGCTGACCAAGCTCGCCACGAAAAACGTCCCGCCGAAAAACACCTGGGAGCCGCCGGCACTGGAGGTGGCTTCGCCGTCGACTCCCAAGGTCAGCGAGACCAACATCGGTGAGACGAAGCTGAACACGCCAGCCACTCATCCACTGATCACGGAAAAAATCGTGGACCCGTATGCGTTGGGTCGAGCACTCTTCCGCGCGGGCGATTACGTCGGTGCCGAACAAGCGTTTCGCAAAGTCAAAGCGTCGGACGACAATCGAGTGCTCTTGCAATACTTGGTCGCCACTTGCCTGCGCAAGCAATTGAAGTGGGAGCAAGCCGCGAAGGCTTATCGCAAGGTCGCGGACCAAAAAGATGACCCCACATTGCGAGACTTGGCCATCTGGCAATTGGACAACATCCGCTGGAATCAACAGACCAACACGCAGCTCGAAGAACTGCGACAACTCCGCCTGCCACTCGAAACGCCCCAAAGTTCGTCAACAGTCGGAGCGCCTCGTTAAGCGTCTCAGGCACACGAGCCGCGTGCGCCACAACAATGACGAGCCCGATTTCTCCGAGGCCAAACTACGGTACTGAGCCGATTGTGCTCAGCACGCTGGCTCTGACGAGTTGTTGCCGATCGGCACGCCGAATGAGGCGATTGATCATCGCTGCGAGATCATCAAACCTCGTAACGGTTCCACAAGAACGTCGCTTGACGCAGAAGTTGCCCGCCGAATTCCAATGGCCTTGGAATTGCTTCAGCCATCTTCATGAGTTGCAGATCACTCCTGAAGAATGATGTGAGGCGGCAATGTTAGGTGTCGGCGGAATCGGTGGCATGGACATGAGTGGCGTCGATCTGTCGGCTTGGGTCGGCATGAGCGGCGTCAGCAGCGTGGCGGGAGCAATGGCGGCTCCGTCGGTCAACGCACCACAGCCGGCACAAGTCGCATCGGTCGGCATGGGGACGAATCTGCAAACCTTGGTACAGACGTTGCAGCAATTTAGTCAGGCCGAGATCATGCTGGCGTTATTCCTCGCTTTCAACGCGAGGCATTGCGAACAGCGACACGCCCATCATTCCGCCCTCGATGGGCTCACCGCGTTTGCTCTGGCAGCGACCTTGAGCCAACAAACGAGCGTTCCAGGAAACATCGACATGGCCTCAATGGTTCCCTCGGTCAGCGGACAAGCCGCGCTGTCGATCAACGTCGCCGGTTAGTCTCTCACAGCACTCGGCGAGTTCGTTCGATTCCCGCACGCGGCAACTTCGAGGCGGCTCGCTCAGTCGTCGGCTTCGATTCTCGCACACTGCGATCGTTTGGCTGTTCTGATCGCGGTGTCGTAGCCACCGCGACATCGCCCGCCCTGCCCTGTTTCAACAACTGCCGCACGATCGGTTGCTGCGCCTCTGATAACGTTGGCGACAACCAAATCTGTTCGGCGATCGATGTCCCGACGCAGCGACCATCGAGATAGACGAGTTTGTGCGACGCAACGCTGGGGATTCGGGACAGATCATCCAGCACACCGACCAAGTTGAGCGGATCAGCCGCCGAGATGACAATCATTTCTTGCGATGCCCCGCTGTCACGGAGCAACCGCAGTTGCCGAATCGACTCGCTCATCGAGAACTGCTCACCCGCCACACCCGCGACAAAGCGACCGCCTCGAATCTCACCGCGCGCTTCGAGCCGTCGATAGATCTGCAACAACTCAAACCACGATGGCGCTCCCGACTCGCGAGCCAACAAATCTTTGAACACAACTCCCCAGCGACGCAACAACTGCCACGCCCATTGCTCGGTGATTTCGGATTTCTCCAAAGTATTCTTCAGGCTGCCGCTGCCGATTCGTTTAACCGCAACGCCATCGGCGTGCGCGCCGTTCAACACTTCGCTTCCGTTGCCACGTGCGCCCACCTCGTTGGGGTGGGGGTTAAACAATTCGCGCCACAACGACCAACGTCCCGCCGAGCCAGTTGCACCGCGTTGACGAATCAGTCCCGGTCTCCGCCGACTCATCCCGCGAACCGATGTCGAACGGCTCGCGTCACTCAGCAACTGCCGCAAACCGGCAAACCCATCCGCTGTCACGAGCCCTCGCGAAACCAACTCGCCCAGTCCGTCCTCCACATGCGCCGGCAGCAAATGGCTTTCACGCATTAAGTCTGCCAAGAACATCGCGCCGCGAGTTTGCAGCAACGCGGCCAAGTCGGCCGCAGATGAACTGAGCGTCCCTTCGTAGTGCAAGCTTCCAGCTTGCAACTCAGCATTTTGTAAGCCGCCAGTTTGCT
>JAYUFI010000474.1:0-1973 GCA_043738805.1 Planctomycetaceae bacterium
ACTCTGTGGTCGAATCCTCGACCAGTTCACCGAATCCGAGTGCCGGAATTACTTCAAGCACTGCGGCTATCGCCACACCTAAAATGGAACCGCTCTAGGGGGCGACCGATGCCGTCCAGTCGGTTTGTCGCCGGACCTCGCGTTTGATTCGAGCGATCACGCCTCGGAATCCCTGTTGACGCTGCATTCCCAGAGCCCGCTGCAAACCGATGTGGCCGATGAGATCATCCGGCAGAGCCGCGACTTCTTCGGTCGTTGCCCCGTTCAAACCCTGAACGACGAGCGCGACGAGTCCGCGAACAGTGGGAGACTTCTTGGGGACGTCGGCCTCCAAATGGATTCGACCGTCGATGACATCGACCCATAAGTAGACCGCTGTCTGGCACTCTTGAACACGGCACGATTCCGCATCAGGACCGGCACAACGGCCGTCCGAAGTGGTGGGAAGTTCATCGGACATTTCGATCAACAATTCGAGCTTATCCTCGTCGTCAAGTTCGTCGAAGTCCGCAATCAACTCATTGAGCTTTATCGTCATTGAAGTCTTGTTCCACAGTCGCAGTTATGTCGCCTGTCCGTTGGAATTCGGCACGATGAAGCTCATATGCAACTCGGCGTGACGGAGCTGCAACTGAACCACTTCTTCCGAGGCCATTTTTCCCAAGAACGGATGCGGAGCGGTTGGCACTTCGTGCGAGAACCGCTCAATCGCTGTCGTCATTTGCCGGAGCCCTTCTTCGTTGGAAACGCGGTCATCAGGGAGTATCGCCTTGCCACCTTCCGGCAACTTAAACCCTGCTCGCATCGGCTTGATCAGCAACGAATTTTTGATGAACGGAGCGATGATCCAGCGGGCGAACCACGGGGCTTGAAAACCGAAACCATCGAAGGAGCAATTCATCGTCTTAGCGAGATGCTGACAGATTTGGCCGAAGGTCCAATGGCCGACGGTGTGATGATTGCCAAGCAGTTGTTCGGCGTCTTGGGCAATGTCGGACAGCGTGGAATAGCGCACGGTTCGTCGTGAGCCGGACGTCTTGGCGGACATTGGAAACACTCCCGGTGAAGTCGTTGGATTTCGGCGAGCCATTGTGAGGGGGAGTGTGGCCAACTCACAAGCTCGCCGCTTTTGAAGCCGTGCGTCCGTTGGGCTATAGTCCCCGTCCGCGTTGAAGGGGCAGACCGACTCAATTCACCACGAAAGGCAACTCATGGCTAAATTCTCCGGAGTTTCGGCGGACGTTTTGAAACAACTGGCTCAGTTCGACACACCGACGATCGCGAACGCGGTCGAGTTGTGGAACCTGCGGCCGCGCAACTTGGGTTACATGAACGGCAGCATCACGGCCTGTTACCCCAAGCTCCCGCCGATGGTTGGATACGCGTTGACGACCACCTTCCGCAGCATGTCGCCTCCGCGCGGCGGCGACGCGTATTCGGGAATCGCTCAGCAACTTGAGTCGATTCCGGAATTTCCTGGTCCGCCGGTAATCGTGTTTCAAGATCTCGACGTTCCCTGTGCGTCGGCAACTTTCGGCGAAGTGATGTGCTCGACCTACAAGGCGTTCGGTGCTGCTGGCTTGATTACGTCAGGCACTGGTCGCGATCTGGATCAGGTCGAGGCTCTGAACTTCCCGGCGTTTACCAACGGGACGATTTGCGCTCACGGCTATTGCCACATGCTGGCCTTGAACGTCCCCGTGACGGTTGGTGGAGTCATGATTTATCCGGGCGATTTGCTGCATGGTGATCGCAACGGCATCTCGACAATTCCGATCGACATCGCGTCCGAGGTTCCCGGCGTCTGCCAAGAAGTGGCCGTGGCTGAGGCGATTATTTTGAATTACCTCAAGGGCTCGAACCTTACCCCGAAAGATTTCGCGGCCGCTCGTGCTGAGTGCGGAGCGATGATCAAGGCGGTCGAGAAGCGGCTGACTGGAAAGTGATGACTGCTGAATGCCAAGGAGATTTGG
>JAYUFI010000475.1:0-1973 GCA_043738805.1 Planctomycetaceae bacterium
GAATACGATCGTGAAACCGCTCTGCCATCTTCGCGACATATTTGCGAGAGCCGCCTTCAATCACTCGCCAAGTTGGCCGATTGCGAACGCTTAGCAGACCATGATTGCGGTAGAACTCGACGATGAACCGGATCGGGAAGCTCTCAAATATGCTGACCGGACACGACCAGATGGCGGCCCCCATCGGCAGCAGGTAATGCTCGGCAAACTCGCGTGAGTAACGATGCCGCGCAAGAAAGTCGCCAACCGTTGCTTCACCGTTTGCCGAGCCGGTCTGCACCAGTTCGGGTGCATCGCGATTGAACCGCATGATGTCCGCCAGCATCCGATAAAAACTCGGTCGCACCAGGTTGCGCCGCTGTGCAAACAACCCGTTCAGTGACGAGCCGTTGTATTCCAAGTTCGACGCGTCACACCGCACGCTGAAGCTCATCGATGTCGGACGCGAGCGGATACCGAGTTCGTCCAGCAGTTGAATGAAGGCCGGATAGGTCCAGTCGTTAAAGACGATAAACCCGGTGTCGATCACCTGCCGCTCGCCACCCAGCTCGACATCGACCGTGTTCGTGTGACCGCCGAGATAATCGTTCGCCTCGAACAGCGCGACTTCATGCGCGGGACTGAGCCGGTATGCCACAGTCAGCCCGGAAATCCCGGCTCCAATGATCGCGATCTTCATGGCGAATCCGTCCTTACATTTGTCGCGGCCCCCCAGCGATAGACCGTCAGCCCCTTGAGATCGCGCACGAAGACCTCGTCCCCGCAGACGGCCAAGTGTGCCCATGTCGGCGAGTCGCTGACGTGGCGCTGATCAAGCAGCTCGAACTTTTCTGGATTGGCTTTGATGAGCAACAGGTCGCCCCGCTCGTCGAGGGCCAAAATCTTCTGGCCTTGCGCGACGAGGCTCCAATACTTGCCGAACGGTGTCGTGACCCAACGCTCCTTGCCGGTCGCGAGCTCGATGCACGCGAAACGTTGGTTCTTAAGATGCGTATAGATGTGACCGTCGATCACGACCGGCGTGGACATGTAGCCTTGAGTCTTGTTCTGCCAACGCTCGGTCAGGGACATCTTCTTGTCGGTGGAGTCTCCGCTCTTGACGAGATCAAACAGCCACGACTTGCCGCCGTAACTGCTAGTGAAGATCGCATCGCCGAACACGACCGGTGTGAGGATGTTCATCCCACGAAATGCCTCGATCTTCTGCGACCAAATTTCCTTGCCGGTCGCTTCATCGACGCCAGCCAGGCGCTCGCGAGTCTGCACCAACAACTGCGTCTGACCGGCGATCGTCGCTTTGAATGGCGACGAGAAAGCGCTGCCATTCATGCCGCCGCCATCTTCTAGCGATCGCCAAACGGTTTCGCCGTTTCGCTTGTTGAGCTTGATGAACGAGGCTCCGGCTTGCACGTATACGAATTCGCCATCCACTAGCGGCGACGACACACACCCAAACGTCGGCAGTGCCGACTTGAAGCGTTCTACAAAATCGACTCGCCAGCGCTCCTTGCCGTTCGCCGCGTCGAGGCAGACCAACACGTCGCGCATTCCAGCGACAAACAGTGCTTCCCCGTCAAACGCTGGCGTCGCTCGAATCCAATCGCCGTTGGCCCCCGCGAAGAACGGAACCGACATCGAGCCGGGCCACTCGACTGACCACAGCACTTTGCCGTCAGTCCGCGACAGCGCTTGCACGATTTCGGTCTTCTTGCCGCGCGTTTCGGTCACGAAGACTCGATCCGCAGCGACAATTGGCCCGGAGTAACTCGGTCCCAATTCGACACGCCAATGATGAGTCAGTGTTGCCTCGTCAACGCGATCCGGCCAAACGGGCGTCAGCGGTGCTTGTCCGTCGCGACTCGGTCCCCGCCACTGCGGCCAAGTCGCTGCAAGGTCAGCGGCGATTGCCGACAGGGGGAACAACATGACCGCCACGAAGAGCATCGCAAATCGGGTTTGGAACAATTTCATGA
>JAYUFI010000476.1:0-1971 GCA_043738805.1 Planctomycetaceae bacterium
GTGAATCGCGACGCGGAGCGTCGCGCCACATTGCGTGCATGCCGACAAGAATTTGAAACCTCGAAGTACAACTCCGTCGTGACCTCATACTGCAATACAACGAAGGTTACTGCCCGGCTCGTGCGGCTCCGATCAAGCCGATCAGACGCAGGACTCCTTCTTGAATCTCAATCCGCATTGAGGCTCCGTTGGGTTGAGCCGCGACTTCGAGAGCGATTTCATCGTGGCCGTTTTCAAAAGCGGCTTTGCCCAATTCCAGGACTTGCGGGCCAGCGTCTTCGGCGAGCGGCAACAATTTTGAGAGGCCAATCCGCAACGAGATCGGCGCGCGTTTGGTCGCGGCAGTAGTCGGTTTGTTATCGAGCGAGTTTTTTGCCGCTGTCAACGAATCGTCCCCGACGGTGAGCACGACCGCGTCTTCGGCAAACGCCAAGTGAGCCGGACCATTGCCGAGGTGTTTCTCACGGTCTGAATCTGGAGGCAACGTGATCGCGTGAACGCGAGCCCCTTTCACGTCTGAGACACCCAACTTGACAGTCGCGTTCTTGACATCTTTGCGAATCACTTCCTCAAAGATTTTGCCCAGCTCTTTTCCTTTGACGACCTTCATCGCGGCGAGCACTTGCAGCTTGCCTGAAGGCACGCTGTTGACGATCACGGCTTGATCCAACCGGCCTCGATCAATCGATTGACGCAACGTGCCCGTCAGTCGGGTCAGCACTTCGATGGCCGTCTTGCGATCAGCGTCTTTCACATTGCCGTCGGCGTTCACTGCGGCAACTCCTCCCTTTTCACCTTCTTCCACAATCATCTTGAAGACGTCTTGAGCGTCTTTGCTGAGCGGTGTTGAGATCACGAGGCTGCCAATCGTTTGCTTGGTCGTGAACGCGGCGAACGGGCTTTCGGTCTTCGCATAGCTGGCACACGCTTGGGCCAGCGATGTTCCTGATTTCGCAGTGAAGCCGATATCGAGTGTCACGGCCTTCGCCTTAGCATCGATGTTGAATCCCACGCTCAAGCGGTCGCCGTCCATCAGTAATCGGCGAAATGCGGACAAGGCGACGGCTCGGCCCATCTCTTCGCCACGTCGTTCGGCATTGCTCGCGTTCGGATTACTCGTGGCTGCCGCTCCGGCTTCGGTTTGAATGAGAAACTGTTCTTTCAACCCGTCGCCAATTTTGGTGAGATCGAATTCAATCGCGATGTCAGCGGTGGATTTCACCAATTTGTCTGGATCAGGAGTCTCCTTGAGCGCATCGGGCGATTGAGCAAACAAGAAGTACTTTGCACCATGTTTGGCGAAGATCGCGGCGGGATTGTTCGGCAGTTGATACTGCGTGTATCCATTCTCGGTGGCAGGGTCCGGAAACAAACCGGACAACGTTTCCGCGAAGGCTTTCTGGCTCGCAACAGGCACGAAGATGACGAAGTCTTTCGGCTGTCCTTCGGCAGTCATCGTGAGATACGCCCCGATCGGTCTCGTCGCATCGAGCCCTTTCAGTCCCTTGCCACCAGTGAAACCTGCAATCGCTCCCGGCAGTGCGGCTCCGAGCAACGGCTGTTGAACCGCATTCCCTAAGTACTGCGCGTCCGTCAGAAGTTCATTGAAGCTCTTCACCGACACGACAACTGCCGGCTCCGCAGCAAATGCTGGGATCGCCGACGTGGTCAACAAAGCGACCCCGCCAAGAATCGCTGTTCTAAATTTTCGCCAAGCTACTGCCATGATTTGCATTCTCCGTTGTGGTGTGAGAGGGCGATTCTTTTTGCTGACCAAATCCGGCGGGAGGTATAGCACGACAATTGAATGAGATTCAAAGCGCTGTCAACTCCGATACTCCGACCGGTGAGGCAAACTCCAGGCATCTTCCGCGATGGTTCTCCGGCCTCACTCCAAATTTGGAAGTTCGTTTGATACCGTGAGAGCCCGATTCAACGAATCAGACAGGCATTGAGGAGCCGAGATGGCGA
>JAYUFI010000477.1:0-35948 GCA_043738805.1 Planctomycetaceae bacterium
GGGGATCAACGATCCGCTGCTCGACATCGCGAAGAAGCTCGAAGAAGTTGCGTTGAGCGATTCGTTCTTCGTCGAACGCAAGCTGTATCCCAACGTCGATTTTTACAGCGGCATCATCTACCGCGCGATGGGCATTCCCACGAACATGTTCACGGTCATGTTCGCACTCGGCCGCCTTCCCGGTTGGATCGCTCACTGGAAAGAACAGAGCGAAGACACCAACAGCCGCATCAATCGCCCACGACAGGTCTATACCGGCCCGACGCTGCGCTCGTTCGTGTCGTTGGATCAACGTTGAGAAGCCTAATGAACGAGATCCCAATATACCTCACGCGGTCTTCGATGAAATGTCTTGCACGATCTTTAACCGCAGGTACGCGCGTGCCTGCGGCGTGCGGTTAAACGTCTCATTCAAGACTGCGTGCGGGGTTGTTCATGCGATTGGCTTAGGACGATGTTTCGCTTCCGTCAACTCTTTCGGCAAGCAGGCCGAGCGTGCGGAGTTTGTTGCGGAGTGTCATACGCGAGATGCCGAGACGTTCGGAGGTTTGCAGTTGGTTGCCGTCGAAGTGACACATGGTCTCTTCGAGGACGACGAGGTCAACGGCACTCAAGAGTTGGCGATAGAGGTCCGTTTGCCCTTCGGCCAAGAGGCGGCGAGTCATCTCGCGGATGTTGAGGTCCGAGCTTGGCGACGGCAGGAAGGGCATCGGAAGTGTGACCGGCTCGACCGCGTTGGTGACGTCGAGTGATGAGTTCGACTCGACAGTTGCAATGGCGACGTTGTCAGCGTTTTTGGGCCGACAGTCTTCCGGCAGGCAATCGGGAGTCAGAACGTCAGTCGTCGAGTGGATCATCGCGAACTTGATCGCGCTCTGAAGTTCGCGGACGTTGCCGGGCCAGTCGTGAGAATTCAGGATCGCTTGCGCTTCGGGTGTGACCGTGCGAACGTTCTTGCTCAATTCGCGATTGCAGACTTTGACGAAGTGGTCTCTCAGCGCGGGGATGTCTTCGCGGCGTTCGCGCAGCGCGGGCAAGCGAATCGTGTAGCCGTTGAGGCGATAGAACAGGTCTTGGCGGAACTTGCCTTCCGCGACCATCGTGGCGAGGTCTTGATTGGTTGCGGCGATGATGCGGACGTCGGTTTGAATTGTGGTGTTGCCGCCGATCCGTTCAAACTGCTGTTGCTGGAGCAAGCGGAGCGCCTTGGCCTGCGTCGCGGGGCTCATGTCGCCGATCTCGTCGAGGAAAATCGTGCCGCCGTTGACTTGCTCGAATTTGCCAATGCGGCGTTGGTCCGCGCCGGTGAAGGCCCCTTTCTCGTGACCGAAGAGTTCGCTTTCGAGTAACGCTTCGGGGAGTGCCGCGCAGTTCACGGCGAGAAACGGCTTGTCGATGCGCTGGCTGTAGTGATAGATGGCGCGCGCGACGAGTTCTTTGCCGGTGCCGCTTTCGCCGAGAATCAACACGGTCGCGTCCTGCGCGGCGATGCGACCGATGGTCTTGTAGACCTCCTGCATCGCGGGCGAGAGACCGATGATTCGTTCGGTGTTGGGATCATCGTCTTCCGATTCCGCTTCACCGACGACCGCCGGGACGTGGCTCAAACGGCTGACTTCAAGGGCTCGCTTCACAGCTTGCTGAAGGGCTTTGAAGTCCATGGGTTTGACGAGGTACTCGAACGCGCCGCGACGCATGGCCTCAATCGCGGTCTCAGTTTTGGCGAACGCGGTCATAATAATAACCGGCACGCGCGAGTCGATTGCGTGCATCTGGTCAAAGGCGTCGAGCCCCGACATGTCCGGCAATCGCACGTCGCAAAGTACGACATCGGGACGTTGCCGACGCAGCAGTTCAATCCCTTCTCGCGCTGTACCGGCCGTGAGCACTTGCAGCTTCGCCGAGCCGAGCGTTTCAGCAATCGTGAAGGTGATGTTGGGTTCGTCGTCAATTACAAGGAGTTTAGGCATGATTTTCTGCGGAGGTTACATCACATACGGCAAGGACAAAATGAACTCGGCACCGCCTGAGTCGCGATTGTGAACGGTGAGCATTCCTTGATGTGCGACCGCGATGCGTTGGCAGATGCTGAGGCCGAGGCCCGTGCCAGTTTCTTTGGTGGTGACGAACGGCTCGAACAGCGTAGCAAGTAATTCTGGTGGGATGCCCGTACCGTTGTCAGCGATGCGGATGGCGAACCACTGCGGCGTGAGTGACGGTGTGGGATCGCGGCGCAAGATCGCCAAACGCAAGGCGTCATGTTCGGTGATGTCGTTGGGAAGCAGCGGCCAATCGTGGTCATGGTTCGCACTGAGCGGAAACGGCGAAGGACTGTTGCGTTCGACATGCACGTCGATCACTCCGCCATTTGGCAAAGCGTCGAGCGCGTTGAGCAACAGATTCAAAATGAGTTGTCGAATTTGCGTTCGATCAACAACGGCAATGACGTGATCAACCGGCAAATGGAGTCGAACAGATGCGGCTTGCAGGTTGGCTCGGCCGTTGACCAAATTGAAAACTTGCTGCACGACTTCGTTCACATCAACCGCAGTCTTCTCCGGAACAGGCGGTCGCGCGAAGTCGAGAAACGCTTGGATCGATTCTTCGAGTCGGCCGATCTCGTCGTTGATGATTCGCAACGAGCGGCCTTTCAGTCCGATCTCGTCGTCCCGTTCAATCGCCGCTTGAACCAGCATCTTCATCGGCATCAGCGGATTTCGCAGTTCATGTGCGAGCCCCGCCGCAAGTTGTCCGACTCTTGCGAGCTGCTCGGCTCGCAAGAGTTCGGTCTCGCGTTGTTGCAACTGTTGAACGACATCACCGATGTCATCTTCCAGACGTTTCAAGTCCGATTCGATTCCCTGGAAGCCGCCGGTGTGGGAGATCGTCACAGGGCCGCGCACCTCGTGTAGCTTGCCGACGACATCTTTGACGGACACGTTCAATTGTACGATCGAACGTCCGACGGCGCGGGCGATCCCCGTTCCGGTCAGCAGTCCGGCGGCCGCTCCGCAAATACCCAACAGCAGAAAGCCGACCTTCAAATGCTGAGCCGTTTGTTGATTCACTTCATTCGCCCGCTCAACGACCTCTTGGTTGAACGAGATGCACTTTCGCAGCGGTTGCAACACTTCGTTAGTCAACAGTTCGTCGGACAGGCGTGTGAATTCATCGGACAGTTCGGGGCTGATCGGAGTCGGCGTTCCAGAGGCCGGATTGGCCTTCGCCATCTCGTTAAGTAACGGAGCACTGAGTCGTTGGAGTCTTTCAAAAAATCGTGCGTAACCAACGACCACGACCTCAATGAGTTCTTGTTCGTGATCTTTTTTGGCCAGTGACTTGGCATTGTCGAGTAGCTTGTCCGTTTTGCTACGCAATTCAATTGCAGCATGGAGGTTCCTGGGGTCGTCGGTTCGCAAGAACCGATTGACGAGATACCGCACATCACGCATCTCGATATGTAGGTCTTCGATGGCCAGCATCGCATGCATCTCTCGCACGATGACATCGGAGCTGTCTTGCTGTTGCTTGTTGACGTTCCATGCGGCAAACACGCCTAGCACCAGTAGCACAACACTGAGGCCGATCATCGGTGCGGCGATTCTACGAACGACATGAGCGGGCACGTTGCGATCCGAAAGAGTGTGGCCAAAAAGAGTTCGCGAACTGCCGCGTTAAGTAACCCGAAACGTGAGCGAGGGCGGACGCTTCTCAACGCAGCGATCTCGAAGCCTTGTGAAGCCCTCGCCCTCGCTCACGCTTCGGGTTACTGACAATTCAGTTGCTGGTCGCTTTATAGCTTTTGCGAGCCACTCTCCCCAGCGAACATTTTTTAGCCACCACACGTGGCAAATCACTGGCCACTGAATTGCCACGTGTCAGGCCGATGCCCTGCAAACAAGCATTGGCCTGGCTGATCATGCGGCTGACGAGAATGTCAGAAAGCTCGCGTGAAGTCATTTTTCTTCGGGCTTTTACAGCGTTTGATCACAACAAATTTCCTGCCACGACACATCACGTCGCACGCGACACCTCATCGTGGCACGAACTCTGCTTTTCGTTGGCCCGTCGCTTACTGACTGCGGTTGACTCAGGGATGAGGTTGGTGGTTCGCCACACAGGCTGCGGTCAGCTTTATTTCTCTTTGGAAGGACAATCATGAGTACTGCCATCGTTGCACCACTCGACAAACCTCAAAACGGAATCGCCGGATTCAAACATATTCGGCAAGACATCATCTCCGGCATCGTGGTCTCGCTGGTGTCGTTGCCGCTGTCGTCAGGCATCGCGATTGCTTCGGGAGTGCCGCCCATTTACGGGCTGATCTCTGCGATCATTGCCGGACTCATCTTTCCGTTTATCGGCGGAGCGTACATGACGATCGCCGGGCCGGCGGCCGGTTTGGCTCCCGCGCTGATGGCCATCATGGTTGCCATGGGCGGAGCGGGTGACGCCGAGCATCTCGGTGCCGGTTACCCGCACTTGCTGTGCATCATCTTCATGGTCGGCTGCTTACAATTGGTCATCGCCGGACTGAAGTTAGCTCGATTTGCGGCGATGATTCCGGTTAGCGTAGTCGAGGGAATGCTCGCGTCAATCGGCTTCATGATCATGGTGAAGCAACTGCCGATGCTCTTCGGCTTCACGGGTAAAGTTCACGCTCACGAGTTCTTCGAGTATGTCAAAGAAGCTCCGGAATTCGCACGGCACATGACGCCGATGGTGTTTGGAATCGGCGCTGCCAGCCTCGCGATGTTGTTCGCTCTGGGAGCGTTGTCGAAGAAGGTGTCGATGTTGAAGATCGTGCCGCCGCAGTTGATCGCGGTGATTTTCGGCGTGGCGTTGGCCTACTTCCTGAATCTCGGTGGCGTGGAGAACGGTCGGTTCTTGATCAAGCTGCCAGAGACTCCGTTCCACGGAATTCATCTGCCGCACTTTGCCGACCTGCTGGCTAGACAAGACTTGTGGTACGCGGCGATTCTGGCCGTCATCACACTGACGATGATCGACGGTGTGGAGTCGCTGGCCACGGCGTTAGCGATTGACCGTATCGACCCGTTCCGCCGCAAGTCCGAACCGAACCGCCTGCTGTTTGCGATGGCCGTTTCAAATATCGCTTCGAGTTTGGTTGGCGGCCTGACAATTATTCCTGGTGGTGTGAAGAGTAAGGTCAATATCGCGTCTGGTGGTCGCACCTTGTGGGCAAACTTTACAAATGCCATCTGCTTAATCGTGTACCTGATGGTTGGCCAAGAGTGGATCAACATGATTCCCAAAGGTGTTCTGGCCGCCGTGTTGATCTTCACCGGTTGGAAGATGTGCGAACCGCTCGTCTGGCGACACATGGCCAAGATTGGCAAAGAACAATTCGCCCTCTTCGCGTTCACGATTCTGGTCACGCTGTTGACCGATCTGCTCATCGGCATCATCGCTGGTGTGGTTGCGAAGTACTTCTTGAACCTGTTGCTCTGCCGCCAAGCGGTTGCTGCCTCGAATGACGAATCGGCTTCGCTGGGTCGCTACATGTTGGACTTCTTCCGCAATCCGGTCGGCAAGAAGACGGTCGAAAATGGTGAAGTGCATCTCTACTTGGATAAGCCACTGGTCTGCTTCAACGCGATGAAGTTGGAGCAAGAACTCAGCGACCTACCGGTTGAGACCAAGTCGGTCTGTGTGCATCTCGACTCGCGAGTCGCCCTGATCGACCACACGTCCTGCGAGACGCTGCACTACTTGGTCGAGTCGTCCGCTCACTCCACGGTCCCGATCAAAGTTGAGGGACTGGAGCGAATGCTACGACTCTCGAAGCATACCAGTTCGGTCCACATCGCTGGTCCGGTTCCTGCTGCTCAGCCAGCTTGAAGTTGAGGGAGAGCGAAGTCACCCCGCCGGGTGCCTCGCTCTCCCATGTGTTCAACCGCCGCTCACTCTGAAACTCGTCAAACCGTCCGTCACCGCCCGATTTTTTTTGGAGAATCATAATGTCCGATGCTGCCTCAATTGCTCTGCCCGTGCCTCACGACAATGCCTTGCACGCTGACACTCACGCGCACAGCCATGAGTCGGCTGCCGCTCCGCAGTCCTTTGCGTTCGTGTCTCAACGTTTGAAAAGTGGAGTCACTCAAGGACTGAGTGGAACGGGTTTACTTGCGATGGGAGCGTTTCTGCTCAGTCAAATCAGTTCGACTCCCGCGCTGGTTTCGCAGTTGGCCATTCTCGGAGCGGCTTGCTCGATCGGTGGTTTAGCCTTGTTGACGAAAGCGATTGGCGACTTATTCGGCAAACTGGTCATCGACGAATCCGGCATCGCGATTCGCCCGGCCTTCACCGGATACTCGATTGCTTGGAATGAACTGACTCAGTGGGACGTGAATCTCGATGCCGATTTTCCCGAAGCTCACAGTATTCGTTTCTGGACACCCAGTTCGCCGTGCGCGTTGTCGATTCCCAACAGTTGGTTAAACCACCATGACCGAACTCAGATTCGCCGTTGCTTGTTGTCTCATGCTGCCGACAAAGCGATGCGATCCGGTCGTACGATTGGCCAATAAATGACGTTCTCTGGGAGGTGAGTCCCCGGACATCTACGTCGAACCCGAAGACGCAAAACAAAGCCGCCCCGAATCGAGTGATTCGGGGCGGCTTGTTGATTTCTACGTTCTCTTAAAACCGGCACTCGTTTGAGCAACTACTTCTGCTCGACGGTGACTTGTTCTTCCAAGATGGCGGCATTCTGGTTGCTGTCCGTGACCTCTTTTTGTTCTTCCTTCTTCTCTTCTTTCGGGGCGTCCTTCTTGTCGAGAGCCGACGCCAGTTTCTCTTTCAACTGAGCGATTTCATCGTTGGCCTTCTTCAGATCAGCGGCCACTTTCTCTTTTTCATCGTTGGCCTTCTTGGACTCATCGTTCGCTTTCTTGGCCTCTTCAGCAGCTTTTTTCGCGTCTGTCTGAGCAGCGGTGACTTGCTTCGTTAGGTCGTCTTTTGATTTCGCGAGTTCCTCTTTCGCCTTCGCGGCGACGGCATCGGCATCCGCTTTCGCCTTCGCGGCGGTCTCGGCGATTTGCTTCGCGGCGTCGGCAGCTTGTTTCGCGGCAGCCGCTTGAGCTTGTTGGTCTTTCGCAATCTTGGCCGAGGCGACCGCCTCTTCACGCGCTTTGTCGCGATCAACGACGGCAGCGGCTTTTTCGCTCTTGGCTTTGTCACAGTCAGCGACGACGGCTTTCAGATCGGCTTGGGCTTTCGCCAGGTCGGCCTGTAGTTTGTCTCGTTCTTGAATGAGTTGAGCGAGTGCGGTTTCCGCCTTCGTGGCATCCTCGGCCCGCTTCAGCGAAACGTGATACGGTAGCAGCGTTCCTTGGCAGCACATCGCCTGAATCTGAGCCGGCATCGGATCGCAGCAACAACCGCGATCGCGAGCGACCGCGCTGGACGTGAAACCGAGTACTGCCAGCAAACCCCAAGCAAACAGATGTTTTCTCATCGTGGAACTCCGCTATTTGATGTTGAAGAAGTCTTTCATTGAGCCGTGAATCATGCGTTGGACGGGCGGCTCGCCTGTCTGATTGTCGTGAGTTGCGAACAGGTGAGCCGCCTGTTCGACGAAGTCTCGACAAGCTCGGCGACCAGCATTTCTTGCCGGAGCCGCACATATCATCGGCGACCTATGGACTCCTCATTCAGCCTCAAACTTTGCCGCTCAGGAAACGAGCGAAGGGAGAGCAAGCCGTAACCATCATGTCGATTGTGCGAATCGAACATGCGGCGACGGCAACCCGCTCGACTCGCTCCCTACAACCGATTCCGTCACAATCCCGCGATTCCCCTGTAGCCCGGTTTTTCAAACCGGGTTCAACGCACAGTCCGGTTTGAAACATCGGGCTACGAAAACACAAAGTCGTTTTCGTCGCAGCCGTAACTACGACGGTGCTCGCCAAAACTCAACGACTGACGGAGCGACCTGATGCCTGAACTACCCGCTGACTTACAAGACAACCCGCTGCTGCTAACCGAGGGTTTGCCGAGGTACGACCGCATACGCCCCGAGCACATCGTGCCGGCCGTGCGGCAGATCTTGTCCGACGCCGAACGACAACTCACCGAACTGGAAGCGAGTCTGCCGACGATCGACCGGCCGACGTGGGACGATCTCTTCGCGCCGTTGGAACAAATCGATCGACCGTTCGATTATGCGTGGAAACCGGTGACGCATCTCTTCGGCGTGCTCAATTCCGACGAACTGCGAACGGCCTATGAAACCGTGTTGCCGGAGGTCGTGCGGTTCGGATTGCGAGCCTCGCAGAGCCGGCCGATTTACGAATCAGTCAAACGCCTGAAAGAACAAAGCGGAGCGACGCTGATGTCCGCTCGGCAACGGATCGTCGATCAACGGTTGCTTTCGGCGCGGCTGTCGGGGATCAACCTCGAAGGGGAGAAGCTGGAACGGTTCAATGCGATCGCGGAAGAGCTGTCGAAGCTCACGACCGAGTTCTCGAATCACGTGCTCGATGCGACGAAGGCGTTTGAGTTGATCCTCACTCAGCCGGACGAAGTCGCCGGGCTGCCGCCGAGTTTGTTGCAACTGGCGGCTCAGTCCTTCAATCAAGCGCGTGCGAAGAAGCCCGACGGAGATGAAGCAACCCCGACCGACGCGACGGCTCCGACACAGCTCGCGACTCCCGAAACGGGGCCGTGGCGGATCACGTTGGATGGTCCGATCGTGACGCCGTTCTTGCAGCACAGTCGGCGACGCGATTTGCGCGAGACGGTTTATCGCGCGTTCATTTCGCGAGCGGCATCGGGGCAGTGGAACAACAGCGAGAACATCATTCGCATCTTGCAGCTTCGGCGCGAGAAGGCGGAGCTGCTCGGCTTTCAAACGTTTGCGGAGGTCAGCCTCGCCGAGAAGATGGCACCCGGTGTTGCGGCGGTTGAGGAGATGTTTGAGACGCTGCTCACTGCATCGCGCAAACCGGCGGAAAAGGATTTGGAAGACCTCGCACCGCTGGCTGTCGCCGGTGGGCAGACGGAACCGCTCAAACATTGGGACATCGGATTCTGGGCCGAGCGGCTGCGCGAGCAGCGCTACGATTACACCGACGAGCAAATGCGGCCGTACTTCCCGTTGCCGCGAGTGCTCGACGGACTGTTTGCGTTGCTGCGAAAGCTGTTCGGGATCTCGATTCGTGCGGCGGACGGCGAGGTCTCTGTGTGGCATCCGGACGTCCGGTTCTTCCGCGTGTTCGACGCGGACAACGGCGAGACACCGATCGCCGCGTTCTTCTTGGACCCGTACTCGCGCCCCGAAAACAAGCGGGGCGGAGCGTGGATGGATACGTGCTTGTCGCGCCGATTGGTCGAGGGCCGCGTCGAGTTGCCGGTCGCTCACTTGGTTTGCAACAGCACGCCGCCGATCGGCGAGACGCCGTCGTTGATGACGTTTCGCGAAGTCGAAACGTTGTTTCACGAATTCGGTCACGGCTTGCAGCACATGCTGACCACCGTCAACGAAGCGGACGCCGCCGGGATCAACGGGGTCGAGTGGGACGCGGTCGAGCTCCCCAGTCAGTTCATGGAAAACTGGTGTTATCACCGTCCGACAATTCGCGAATTGTCCGGTCACTTTCAAACGGGTGAACCGCTTCCCGATGAGCTGTTCGCGAAACTGACCGCCGCGCGAAATTACCGCGCGGCGAGCATGATGCTGCGGCAACTGCACTTCGGCATGACCGACATGCACCTGCATCATCGCTTCGATCCGAGCGGGACCGAATCGCCGTTCGACGTACAGCGCCGCATGGCCGAACGGACGTCGGTCCTGCCGCCGCTTCCGGAAGACCGCATGTTGTGCTCGTTCCAGCACATTTTCTCCGGCGGTTATTCGGCGGGTTACTACAGCTACAAATGGGCCGAGGTGCTCAGTGCCGATGCCTTCTCTGCCTTTGAAGAAGCGGGGCTCGACAGCGAGTCGGCGGTCTCCGCGACCGGTCGCCGCTTCCGGGACACAGTCCTCTCGCTCGGCGGTAGCCGACATCCGATGGAAGTCTTTCGGGCGTTCCGAGGCCGCGATCCCGACCCCAAATCGCTGCTGCGACAATGCGGCTTGGAATAGCAAGACGTAGCACAGGCGGCTCGCCTGTGTGCTCTCGGCGACTGAGTCACAGGCGAGCCGCCTGTGCTACGTTTTGAGGCCGTCGCTCATCTCGCTTCGGCGGGGAGATCCACGAAATACGTTTTGCCGTCGTTCGCGGTCGCCGCGATGCGGGCTCCGGCGGCGACATAGTTGCCGCCGTAAGTGATCGACGGGATCTTGGACGAGAAGACCGGCTTGCCGGAGGCGACGTCCCAAATGTGAAACGCTCCGGTGTAGCCGATCGACAGCAGCTTGTTGCCGGCGGCGTTGAAGCGGACGCGATAGACGTCGTCTTTGTGGCCGTCGAGTTTCTTCACCGGGTCGGGCGAGTCGATGTTCCAGATGAAGATCGGGCGATTCGGGCCGAGGCCGACGCCGCCCCCCGCGATCGTGCGACCGTCGGGGCTGAGCGACACGGAATAGACCGGGAACTCCGGGCCTTTGTAGACCCGCAACTCAGCACCGTTCTCGAGGTTCAGCAGTTTGACCGCTTTGTCGGCACACGCGATGACCAACGACTTCGCATCGGGAGTGAAGACGACACCGTAGACCGGTTGCTGTTGTGTACTGACAACTCGGATCGCCACCTTCTTCTCGACGTCCCACAAACGGACCGTCTTGTCGTTCGACGCGGAGGCCAGCAATTTGCCGTCGGGGCTGAACGCGACTCCGTAAATCTGCGAAGTGTGTCCGGCGAGGTTGGCGGTGAATGTGGCCGCTGCAATTTCCCAAATTTTGACACTGCCGTCCGCCGACGCCGATACGGCGCTGCGGTTATTCGGGGCGAAGACGATCGAGCCGATGGCGGCCGTGTGCCCCGTGAGCGTTTGCGCGATTGGGCGAGTCGGTGGTTCGGCCGGTTGCGGGTTCGGCGGTGTCGGATCGAACGCTCGCAAAGCGTTGTCGGCACCGGCGGCGACGAGCTTCGTGTTGTCCGGACTGAAGCTCAGCCGAGCGACTTCGGCAGGCGTTTCAAAACGGACTTGAGCCTGTGCGTTGTTGATGTTCCAAACGCGAATCGACTTGTCGGCTCCTCCGGCGGCGATCTGTTGAGCGTTCGGGCTGATCGCGACGGAGAGCGCTCGCCCCTGCAATCCGGGGAACGCTCGCATGGCGTTGCCACTGTTCGTGTCCCAGAGTTTGGCGATGCCGTCCTCGCCGACCGTCGCGTGCCACGCGCTGTTCGAGGCGAAGACCAAATCGTTGACCCGCTTCTCATCGGCGACATGAACCAACTGTACCGAGACCGCATCGACCTTGATCGTCTTGTCTGCTCCGGCCGAAACGATCGTCTTGTTGTCCGGATGAAACAGGGCTCCGCCGACCGCTCCCTGATGTTGTACGAAGTATTGCAGCAGTCGCTTCGCGGTCAGATCCCAGACGCGGACGCTGCCGTCGGCGCTCGAACTGACCACTTTGTTGACCTCGCGATTGAAGTCGACTCCGGTGATCTTTTCGCCGTGTCCCACGAAGGCAGCGACTGCCGCTCCGTCTGCGATGTTGAAGACGCGGACTTGTTTGTCATTCGCTCCGACAGCCAGCAAAGCGTTGTTGATCGAGACCGCCAAACTGGTCGCCGCGTCGGGAACATCGATCTTGCGAACCAGCGCGCCGTCAGCGGCGTTCCAGATTTTGACCGACTTGTCGTGACTCGCCGTAACGAGGTTTGCTCCGTTGGGGAGATACGCGATACCGCTGACCGGACCCGCATGCGGAACGAGTGCGCGAAGTTCCGCACCGTCCGCCGTCTTGTAGATCTTCACTGCTCCGGTCGCATCGCCGACCGCCACCTCTTGATGATTCGGATGCACGGCGACGGCAGTGATCGCTCCCGCTTGGGCGGCGAACGGCTTCACCACTTGCCCGCTGTTCGCATCAAACAGCCGAGCGATTTTGTCGGCACAGCCGGTGAGCACCCACGCTTGATTCGGGCTGAAGGCGATCGCCGTCACGGCTTCCGGGTGACCATCGAGATTGCGTACCGGCTGACCGTTGTTGCGATCCCAAATGCGAGCGGTCTTGTCGTTCGAACCGGTCGCGATCCAGTTGCCGTCGGGTCGCAAGGCGACCGCGTTGATCACATCCGTGTGCCCCGCGATGTTCAGCGCGACGGGCAATTGCACCGGCCAGCGCTTCACGAGTCCGTCCGCTCCCGCCGTGAGGAAGTACGCATTGTTCGGTGCGTAAGTCAGACCGGTGATCTCGCCCGTGTGCGCGCCGAGCACTTGCTGAGCAACTCCGTCCGCGAAGTTGAACAGCCTCACCACGCCGGTCGCATCGCCCGTTGCGACTTGCAGATTGTCTTTGCGAAGATCAATGCGCGTGATCGCCGCCGTGTTGCCGGGGATGTCTCGCACCGGTTTGCCATCGGCGGCCTGCCACACTTTCAGCAGCTTGTCCGCTCCGCCGCTGACGACAAACATCCCGTCCGCCGTCACCGCAGCCGAAGCGACCGCTCCTTGATGCCCAGCCAGATTGAAGACCGGCGCATTGTTTGGGATCTCCCACAACTTGATTGTGTTGTCCAGCGACCCGCTGGCGATCAGCTTGCTGTCCGGCGAGACCGCCACCGTCAGCACTAAGCCGGTGTGTCCGAGCATCGTGCGGACGGGCTGCAAGGTGTTCGCGTCCCACAACCGCACGCTTTGATCGAAGCTCCCAGTCACGAGCCATTTGCCGTCCGGCGAGCCGGTCAGGTCGTAAACCGGTTCGGTGTGCCCGACGAGTTCCGCAGCCAGCACGGCTCCGGCAACAGTAACAAGTAAAATCAACGTGATCGTCCACAGAATTCTTCGCATGGTGATTACTCCCAACAGACAGGCATCAAATGGTGCTGATGCCAGTCTGGAGGCGAGCCTTGTTTCCGTCAACGAACTGGAGACCGGCGAGCGGGGCGGCGTCAGCCCCCCTGGTCTTGTAGCGAATGCACTGGGGGCTAACGCCAAATGGCACTCACTTTGTTGCCTTTCGCTCCGTGAAAGGGCGTTCTTTCGCGGAGCGAAAGACGACAATCCTGGGGATCGCAGTCCGAAGTCGTTCTATGGCACAAGTTCGCGGAACCGATTGCTCAACACAACGAATGCATCTGGTTCGAGTTGTTCGGCGCGGACATCGGGACGCAGGCCGAGTCCTTGAATCGCGTCGTCGATCTTGGCTTTCGGGAGATCGCGGAAGTGGTTGCTCAGCCCGACACGGAGATGTTTGCGGCGGTGCGTGAAGACACCTCGGACCAGTTCGTGGAAGAATTCGCGGTCGATGATTTTGGCTTGTCGTTCCAGGTCGGGAAGAATGCTGACGATTCCCGAATCGACGTTCGGCTTCGGCCAGAAGACTTGTGGGCCGAGCTTCTTCAACATTTTCAAGTGGCACTGTGCCTGCAACCAAATGGAGAGCGCGCCGTAATTACTGGACGCTTTCGGTTGCGCCGTCATTCGTTGTGCGAGTTCCCATTGAATCGTGACGACCATCCGCTCCCACGGCAGGTCAGTCGCCACCAAATTGGAAATCACCGGCGTGGCCACTGCGTAGGGCAAGTTGGCGATCAGCTTGAGTTGCCGATCCGGACCTTCCGTCAGTTTTTGCTCAACGACCGACATCACTTCGGGATTGAGATGGTTCTTGTTCTTCAGCGCGTCAGCATTGATCAGCGTCACGTTCGGGCAATAACTGAGCACTTCTTTCGCAAGCACATACATGTTGGGATCGAACTCGACCGAGACGACCGCTGCCGCGTCGCGCGCCAGTGATGTCGTTAGCCCACCGGTCCCCGCGCCGATTTCCAGAATGACATCGTTGCGGCCGATCTCCGCTTCGAGCACTACGAAGTCGATGATGTTGAGGTCAATCAAAAAATTCTGACCGAGGTCCGCACGTGGAAAGAAACCGTGTCGCTCGAACAGCCGCATCAAGTGCGTTCGCGTTTGTCGATCAGCGAGGCTCATTGCGAACCTCCTGCAACGGGGCCGACGCTCATCAGTTTTTGCACGTACTTCGCCAGCACGTCGGTTTCGAGATTCACGTCATCGCCAACCTTTCGCCGACCGAGAGTTGTCACCGCCAGTGTGTGCGGAATGAGCATCACTTGGAATCGCGTCTTCTCAACTTTCGTGAGCGTCAGGCTGATGCCATCCACGGCGATCGACCCCTTCTCCACCATCTGCGCCGCCAACTGCTCAGGCACGTCGAACGAATAGTCGGCCCATCCGCCTTGCTGCGAGATCGCCGCGACCGTTCCGACTCCATCGACGTGACCTTGCACGATATGTCCGCCGAATCGCCCATTCGCCGGCATCGCTCGTTCGAGGTTCACCGCGTCGCCAACTTGGAGACGACCAAGATTCGTTCTCGCCAACGTTTCGTGTCCGGCCTGAAAGCTCCACAAAGTTTCGTTTGTTTCGACGTGAGCCTCTGCCGAAACAACGGTCAAACAGCAACCATTGACCGCCACACTGTCTCCCAGACGCTTCTCTGGTGGAGCCTCTTCGAGAAACGCTGTCGGCACTGCAATTTGCAATCGGCACGAATCTCCTTCAGGCGAAATCGCTCGCACAATGCCGAGTGCTTCCACGAGTCCAGTAAACATGTCGGTCGTAATCTCCGGTAGGGCGGGCACTCTTGCCCGTCCTACGAATTTGTTCTCGGACGATTTCTATGCGTCGTCGGTTTCCGAGTGATCTGTTGGCGGTTCTGAATTCGGTTTGGTGTTGGGGGGGGAGATCGGACCTCCGCACTCAGTCGGCGGACTCGGGTGCCCTCGACGCCACCAGCGCATCACCGATTCATTCCACAACGCCTTGATCGGTGCGGCAAACGCGAACCAACAAAACAACAATGGAGCCGACATCTGCGGCATCACAAAGATCACTGCCATTGCGAAGACCAATTGGATCAAGTGCTGTCGATTACGTCGTCCTCGAACGAGTTGATTGAAGAGATGCACGTAACGAATACGCGACACCATCAAGCAGGCCACCGCGAACGTAATCAGGGGCAACATTTTGACCGTCACTGGGTCAAGCCAGTCAGCGAATCGCTCCCACCAAAGATCATTCTGAGTGTCTTCCAGACGCTTCAAGCCAAAGACCATGATCGGAAACGACGCAACCGTTCCGGCCGCCGCCGGAGACGGCAGCCCGCTGAAGAACGCATGAGAATCATCTTCGTCGGTCTCGACATTGAATCGAGCCAGACGAAGCACAGCACAGACGACGTACCAGGCCGCGATCAACCACAGCAGCCGAGGGTGATAATCTCGCGACAGCGAAAACTGGAGCATCAAGAAGGCCGGTGCCGCTCCGAAACTGATTGCGTCGCACAACGAATCGAGTTGCGCTCCGAACTCACTTGTTTGCTTCGCCCAGCGCGCGGCGCTGCCGTCGAGCGCATCAAAGACCATCGCCAGATAAATCAGACACGACGCAATGAACAGCGATGTTGCCGAATCTGATCCCGACCAGCGTGCAGCAAACGTGATCGCACCAAAGCCACACGTCGCGTTGCCGAGGGTCAGCAACGTTGGCAGGACGGCAAACATTTTTTCGCGACGATTCATGGACTGACCTTTCCTGGCTCTGCGGCATATTCCGCCAGGATCGTCGATCCCGCTTTGACTTTGTCGCCGATCTTCGTGCGGATTTTCAGACCGGCTTCGCGTGGCATCACTAACTCGGTTCTCGATCCCAATTTGATCATGCCAAATTGCTCGCCACGGGCCAGTTCATCTCCCGGCTTTAACCAGCAGACGATGCGTCGAGCGATTGCACCAGTGATCTGTCGAATGATGTAGCGGCGATACGGAGCGACCGTTTCTTGCATCCGTACCGCGAGCTGCTCGTTCTCGCGAGCGGACTCCGGACGCATGGCGTTGAGGTATTTTCCCAGCTTGTACTTCAAGCCGATCACTCGCCCGGCAACTGGCGTCCGATTGATATGCACGTTGAAGATCGACAAGAAAATCCCGATCTGCACCGCCGGGCCGCCGATGAATTCGTCGTGTTCGATCTCTTCAATCAACACCACTTTGCCATCCGCAGGCGAGACAACGAGTCCCGGTTCAACAGGAACTCGACGCGGCGGATTTCGGAAAAACCAAACAATCAACAGACCGATGACCGAGAACGTCGTTACGCCGAGCCAGCCGATGACTCGCAGCGGTTTTGTGATCGTTGCTTCGGGACAGGTCAGCCAAATCGCCAAGCCGATCGCTGGCCCGAATGTCATCAACGAGAAAGCCATCAACTCAGCCATGCCCGCGCGCGCGAACGGAATTTTGTCACGCCAGCGAAACGGATCGTCCTGCGGTTCCCAGTAGAAGCCCCCTTGATTGCGATAAAATTTCAGATCGCGCGGATCAATGACCTCATGCGGACAGCCGTTGAAACTCCCTTTGCGAGACTCGGCCATACGGCGGACGTAACCGGGACGAACGACCTTCAACCAAAACCGCCGCCAGTAGCCCCATGCCAGTTCGAAATGACAGATGACGCCACCCCCCGGCTGAATCCACTTCAGTTGCGGGTCCATCGGTTCCAGTAGGAGCGGCTCAGCGGGATGAGAGCGGGACGTGTTATCGGCGGCGGGAGGAATCATGGGTGAAATGGACCAACTCTCATTTTGTGAAGAAGAGATTCATCGGCGGGCAATCAGATCGCGCCGTCAGTAGCAGAATTATGAACGAGCCTTCGCCAAAAGTTTTTTGATGTCCGTCAATTTGCCACCCGTGACAACAGCCTTGTGGATTTCACGCAGCAACGATTCGTCGTTGATCTCGCGCAGTAAGCCCATCATTGGCTTGGCGGCGTTGACAAACTTGATTTCTAGGCTCATTTCAACAGCCTCCAAAAGTCCAGCGAGCCGCCCTGTTTCGATCCCTTTCTCCATGCCCAGAGACAAACCTTCTTCACGGCCTCGTTCAATCGCTCGGCGTTCAATGTGGGTGACGTATGGCATCTCTTTCGTCCTTTCCAGTTCTTCCAATTCGCTGTCGAAGTCCAACGACAAGTCTGCGGGGAGGTCCATCATCCAGTCGATGGCGCGAAACAAGTTGATCACATCGTGGCGTTCAAAACCATGCTCGTACAGCCCTTTGACGATTTGGAACTTCCAACGTCGTCGGGCGGTCGGATTGTTTCGAGTTCGAATCGTCTTCAGGTGAGCCATCGTCACAATCGCAAACGGATTGCGGCTCGCTTCTAACGCGGACCATTCGTCGCGGTAATCGATCAGTTTGACGATCGGAAACTCAAACTGAACTCGGCAGCCGAACAATTCATAGCCGAACTCGCGAGGCCGCCAACGTTTCTGAGCATCGGTCAGAACTGCCAGCGAGGCGACTCGGCGATCGTATCGGTCGAAGAGCCGATAATGGTACACGTACATTCGCTTGGCAAAGTCTTCCTCAGACGCGCCTTGCACTTCGACATGAATCAGCACCCATTCTTCGCGTCCGTCTTTCAAATACACGCGAACCAACTTATCGACGATTCGCGACCGCTGACGCGCATCGCGAACGACTCGATTCAGTTCTTTGTCGAGGAACGCAACTGGCCGCGACCAGTCGATCTGTGCGTGAACTGCGGGAAAGTAAAAGGCCACGAACGACTCGAAGTACCGCTCAAGAATCTGCTTCCACGGACTGTCAAAGTCGCTCATGAGCCAACCCAAGCTGAGTACAAACCACGAAAACAATGCGAATACTCGAAAACGGGGCGGGAGTTTATCGCGGCAATCAGCGGCGTCGAACGATTCATCGAAAATGAGCAGTCGGCGACGGTGGCAAGTCCGAGCCTTGTCTGACACACTCAGCAACGAAATCCGCCGCGAATGTGCGTGGCTGGAAATGAGTTTGTGGCCGATGTGTTTGAGATTGAGGAACAGAACGATGAGTGTGGAAATTCTGAGTGTCAAAGCGAGAGAGATTCTGGACAGCCGCGGCAATCCGACGGTCGAAGTAGATATCGAGACGGATGACGGACATCGTGGACGTGCCGCCGTTCCAAGCGGGGCGAGCACCGGGTCGCACGAAGCGGTCGAACTGCGTGACACGAATGACAAGAAACGATATCTCGGCAAAGGTGTGTTGCAGGCGGTCGAAAATGTCAACGTGAAGATCGCGAACGAACTGATCGGACTCGATATCTGCGATCAAGCGGCGATCGATCATGCGATGCTCGAATTGGACGGCACGGAAAACAAATCGAAGCTCGGAGCGAACGCGATTCTGGCTTGCTCACTGGCTGCGGCTGATGCGGCGGCTCAGGTCAGTTACTTGCCGTTGTTTCGTTATCTCGGCGGCGTCGGTGCCTGCACGTTGCCGGCTCCGATGATGAACATCATCAATGGCGGGGCTCACGCGAATAACGGGATCGACTTCCAAGAATTCATGATCATGCCGCTCGGCTTCGACACGTTCAGTGATGGCTTGCGTGCGGGCGTCGAAATTTTTCACAACCTCAAGAAAATTCTTGAGGCAAAGGGTATGAGCACAGCAGTTGGCGACGAAGGCGGTTTCGCTCCGGACATCAAGAACACCGAAGAGGCGGTTGAAGTCATCCTCAAAGCGATTGAGCAAGCCGGCTACACTCCGGGCGACGAGATCAAGATCGCCTTCGATTGTGCTGCAACCGAGTTCTTCAAGAACGGTGTTTACGACGTTGACGGCAAGAAGCTGAAAGCGGCGGAGATGGTCGCCTTCTTGGCAGGACTCGTTGACAAGTATCCGATCTGCTCGATCGAAGATGGTTGCTCGGAAGACGACTGGGACGGCTGGAAGCAGCTCTCCGACAGTGTCGGTGATCGATGCCAATTGGTCGGCGACGATCTGTTCGTCACGAACTCGAAGCGATTGGCTCGCGGTATCGAAGAAGGTGTCGCGAACAGCATCCTGGTGAAGGTCAATCAAATCGGCACGCTGACCGAAACGATCGAAGCAGTGCAATTGGCTCACGGCAGCGGTTACACAGCGGTCATGAGCCACCGTTCCGGCGAGACCGAAAACACGTTCATCGCCGACTTGGCGGTCGCGTTGGGAACCGGTCAGATCAAAACCGGTTCGGCCAGTCGCACGGATCGCATCTGCAAGTACAACCAATTGCTGCGGATCGAAGAGATCCTCGGCCCCTCGGCCCGTTACGGCGGAACGATCTAACCAGTTCCAGTCGCCGAAGTCGTGAGACTTCGGCCGGCACTCTCACGAGTTCGAGGACATTCGTAGACGCTCGACGTTGGGCCGCGTACGCGGATCGGCTCGTGAGAGAAGGCATCGTCCGATGGCGGCTACGCCGGAAAACTCATCGGTTGGACGGAGCAAACCTGTCACAGGAAATTGGAGATCGTGAAACGCTCCGACAAGGCCGTGGGATTCACGGTCTTGCCGCGTGCTGGGTGGTGGAACGCACGATCTCGTGGGACAACTAACGGCCGTCGGCTTAGTCAGGACTATGAATACTGGCCCGGAACCAGCGAAGCCATGATTCACGTCAGTATGATCGGCGTCATATTCAAACGACTCATTCAGTCGCCCCCCACTCACCGCAGCCGCACGAAGACAACTCGCGGGGGAACCACAAGCTCCTAACTTCCCGCACGCTCTTTTAGACCACGTCTGCAACGTGGATTGGCAAACGCGCAAAGTGCAGTTCATCTGCCGAGTCTCGCAGGAGTCCTCCACGAAGTGACGGGAAAATTTTCGGCGTTAATCATCGACCCGGAAGAAACTTGATGGAGTCGCTGGCTCCAGCATTGAAAGTGATTCTCATGGCTCAACATTCTTTTTTCCTGCGTCGTGATCCCGCCGAGGTCATTCCTTGGGCCGAAACTTGCGGAGAGATTCGTTGTCTAATTGAAGAGAAAGACGGCGCGGCGGGGGAGGTACATCAGGTGCAGATTCATGACGCGAAGATGCACTACCACGCGCGGACGGATGAGTTCTATTACGTGATCGATGGCCAAGGGACGATGACGCTCGACGGCACGGAGATCGAACTTCACAAGGGCGTCGTCGTTTACGTCCCGCGCGGCATCAAGCACAAAGCGGTGGGCGATTTGACCGTGCTGGTGATCTGCGTGCCGCGCGGTGTGATGAATGACGTTCATGAAGTTGAGTGATGGGCGACGAGCGGGCGGCGATTCATTCGCGACCTCGCAGGCAGCAGGTCTTCACAGGCAAGGCGATGTCCGACAGAATCCCGCGACTTCAGAGAGACCTCACGGAGGAAAACGGATGTTGCCGGAGTTAAGACGACTGGTCGAAACGTCGTTGATTCTGACGCCTGAGTTGGAAGAGCGGTCGCAAGCGATTGTCAGTGCCGTGTTGAATTCATCGCGGTATATCGACGATCCAAATTTCACGGCGATGTGTGACGAAGACTTAGCGTTTCTGTTTGATCAATATGACCGGACTTTCTTCGGCGGAACTTGTCAGCGGACGTTGCAAGAGATGGGGAGCCCGCTGGAGTTTCGCGTCTCACCGAGAATGACTCGCGCGGGAGGGAAGACGACTCGCATCGTCGCGCGAGCCGTTCACGGGATTTCGCCGGTACCTCGGTTTGAGATCGCGGTCTCCTCCACGCTGCTGTTTCAAACGTTCGCGGATGTCGATCGACCGATCAAAGTGACCGGCCTGCTGTGCAATAATCGGCTCGATGCACTGCTCCGAGTTTTCGAGCATGAACTGACGCACTTGGTCGAGATGTTGTTGTGGCAGGCGTCGTGTTGTGCCGCTCCACGCTTTCGAGGGATCGCTGGTCGCTTCTTTGGGCACACCGAATCGACGCATCAGCTCATTACGCCGGACGAACGTGCTCGCGAAAAGTTTGGCATTCGTCCTGGCGACCGCGTGAAGTTCGTCATGGAAGGCTCGCCGTATGTCGGCATCGTGAACCGCGTCACCAAGCGGGCGACTGTCCTCGTCGAAGACGCTCGCGGAGTCCGTTACTCCGACGGTCGCCACTACGCGAAGTTCTATGTCCCCGTCGGAATGCTCGAACGCTGCGCGTGAACCGTGTTCACGAAAAACGACGGCTATCTAAGGGTTGATTGCGGATTTACTCTGTACCGCAGTCGGTCATCTCATACATGATCGTCGGCCCCGTCAAATTCTCATCTTTCGCCCACGTTTAGCATTCACCAGCACCGTTCGAGGAAACTCATGCGAAATCCCGGCTGCCGTTCGTTTTGGTCTCGTTGGTGGAATAGGCAGCGGCCTGCAACTCGACGACAGTGCGGCATCTTCTCGACTGAGATTTTAGAACTCGAATCTCGTGAGATGCTTAGCGGTAACAGCTTTTTGCCGAGCAATCCGGATGTCGCTCGGAACAACGGGCCGCAGTCGCAGCTTGTCGTGCGAGCAAACTTCCAAGATACGACGCTCGATGCGACAGCGTTTTCTGACGCGAACATTCGAGCGGCCATGAGCAGCGTCAACGACTTTCATGTGCGGCAGTCGTTCGGCAAGTTGTCGTTTCCGGACAATCAACTCACGATCGTGCCGACGACGATCACGTTGCCGTTCACGAAGGCTCAGATTGAAAACGGAGCGGCGTCCGGCGCTCCGGCTGATCCGAGCGATGCGATTCATACTAACGCCGAATCGCAGCTCACGTCGCTGGGTTACAACCTCAACAACTTCTTGCATGTAACGGTGATCTTCCCGGACGCGAGTGGCCGCATCACTTACGCGGGACTGGCCCAAGTCCCCGGTCAGCGGTTGTGGTTAAATGGCACGATCGACGTCGATGTGTGGGCTCACGAACTGGGGCACAACGCTGGAGCACCGCATGTCGGTTACTTCGATCCGTCGAATCCGAACGTCGCGATTCAAGACGCGAATCAGATGACATACACGGAAGGAGGCACTGGCCTCGACGTCATGGGAGGCGGCGGGACGAGTCCTTCCGGCGATTTCTTCGTGATTCGCAAAGCGGAATACGGTTGGCTCAGCGACACGCAAATCGTCGATGTCGCAACGAGCGGCACGTTTCGGCTTAACGCGGATGACGAAGGTTCCACGCAAGCCGGGCGCGTTTACGGATTGCGGATCGCTCGCAACGCGGGGCAAGAATACTGGCTCGAATATCGAGTTCGCACCGACGATCCGAGTCTCGATAACGGCGTCGTCGTGACCGTCCGAACGCTCGATGGCAGCGATGAAGTGGGGCTGATCGACACGACGCCCAACTCGCATTCGGGCAGCTTCGATCAAGACCGAGTCGATGCACCGATTGCCGTCGGTCGCTCGTTCGACGACACCGCCGCACAAATTCACATCACGCCGATCCTGCGACATGACGAAGCGGGCAACAGCTACATCAATGTGGTCGTCAATCGCGGCGACTTCTCCGCCGATATGCCGCCAACCGGAACGATGATTGTTGGCACGAACTCACCGACAGTCGGCCAATCGGTGACGTTCAATGGCACGTCTCATGACGACGACGGTGACACACTGCTGACTCAGTGGGATTTCGGGGACGGTACGACGGTCGTCAATTCGTTGAACACCTCGCACGCATGGGTGACAGCGGGCGATTACGTCGTGCGGTTCACGGTCTCCGATCTCAAAGGGGGGATCGCTGAATACGCTCAAGTGGTACATGTCGGTCAGCCCAGTTTGGAGATTGCTCCGCAAACGGCGTTGGACGGACTCGTCAACACGTTCACGGCAGGCGATCAAACCGAAGTCGTGGTCGCGTCGAATCAAGGTTCGCAAAGCGTCATTGTTTGGACGAGCGCCGGGCAAGACGGCAGCGGCAACGGTGTCTACGCGCGGCGATACGTCAACGGTGTGGCGAGTGGGGCAGTCATTCAGGTCAACACAACGACGACTGGCGACCAAGAAAGCCCGGCGGTGGCGATGGATTCGAGCGGCAACTTCGTCGTCGCGTGGAGCGGACGTGGTTCGGGTGACACGGACGACAACGTTTACATGCAGCGCTTCGATGCGAGCGGCACAAAGCTCGACAGTGAAACGCGAGTCAACACGGCGACGTTCGCGTCGCAGTTGAATCCGTCGATCGCGATGAATCGCTCGAACGGAAACTTCGTCGTGATGTGGGCCTCGAATGTGTCGAACGACCATGTTCACTTCCGACAGTTCAACACGGACGGGACAGCGGTCACGGCTTCGGAGCAAGACATTCCCGGTGGTCAGCCTTTTTCTAGCACGAGCATCGCGATGGCGGACGACGGCAGCTTCGTCGCCGTTTGGACCAACGACAACGGCGCCGAAGGACTGACCGACAACAGCGGCCTCGGCGTGTTCGCTCGGCGATACAACGCGGACGGCACTGCGGCGACAGCGGTCTTTCAGGTCAACACGACGATCGCCGGAGATCAAGATTTGCCGGACGTCGCGTTCGATAGCAACGGAACCTACACGATCGTATGGGAGAGCACTGGGCAGGACGGTGACGGAAAAGGGATCGTGCTGCGTAACTTCTCCGCCACGAACGTCGGTGGCAACGAGATCATCGCGAACGCAACGACGGCCAGCGATCAAAACGAACCGCACATCGCAATCGACTTGGCCAATCATCGCATCGTCACTTGGCGAGTTGGGCCATCAAACACGATCAGCAGCGGCGGACCTCCGTCGCCGGGCGACTTCAGTCATCGAGTCTTCGATGCGAGCGGTCAGCCACTCACCGCCGAGACGACGACCGACGCGCTGACCAATTATTTTTCGGGAGACGATGTCGCCGCGCTCGCGACGCCGGGAGGTTATGTCGTCGCGGTTGCCGATCGAGTGAATGCGGTCGGTGTCGATGTGCGAGCACGCTTCTTCGCCCTCAATCAACCGGTCTCGACAACAGTGGACTTCATCGCAACCGCGTTGAACACACCGGCGAGCAGCAGCGTTTTGGCGAACGATGTCAGCCCGTCGTCGAGTTGGTCGGCGTTGACGATCGCGACACCGCCGTCCGCCGGGACCGCCGTCGTTCAGGATCATGGCACGCCGAGCGACGTGTCCGACGACACGATCCTGTTCACGCCGGCGACCGGTTTTCGCGGGACGGTCAGCTTCACGTATCTCGCGACCAGTTCGCTCGGCACGAGCGGAGTCGGAGTGATTACCGTCGCTGTCGGATTGTCCGCGCCCTTAGATTTCGGCGACGCACCGACCGCTGCGCAATCTGGTTTCGCGGCGAGTTACCCGACAACGCTCGTGCAAAACGGGGCACGTCATCAGATCGGCGGCCCGTCGCTTGGCGGCGTTCCCGACAATGAAACGAATGGTCAACCGACGGCGACGGCGAACGGCGATGATTCACAAAACGTGGCTGATGAAGACGGTGTCCAAATTCAATCGTTGCTGCAAGCGGGCGAGTCTGGCTTCACCTCGATCAACTTACAGAACGCGGCGACGGCGAAGCTCGATGCGTGGATCGACTGGAATCACGACGGCGATTGGGCCGACGCGGGCGAACAAATCTTCGCCAGCAAAACGGTTTTCAGCGGCGATAACTCGCTGACGTTCGCCGTTCCCACCGGAGCATTAAGCGGCACAACCTTCGCGCGATTTCGAGTCAGCACAGCAGGCGGACTCGCGCCGACTGGTTTAGCGGCGGACGGTGAAGTCGAGGATTACGCCGTCACAGTCAAAGCCGCGCGGACCAATGTCGCGCCCGCCAACTTGCTGATCTATTACAGCTATCCGTCGCTCATCAACGGAGCGAACGGCGACATCCCGACTGCGGCGGCGGCGTTCGCCAACTACGACATCGTGGTGCTCGGCGACGGTCTCGAAACGCCCTCGCATCCCGATTCGGCGAACACCGGCCTCATCATGCAGAGCGCGGCGACCGTTCACACGCGGTTCTTCGGATACGTCGATGCGGGAGTCTCAACTCAGAACTTGACGGTGTACCAAATTCGAACCGAGATCTTCAATTGGAAAAATCTCGGAGCGGACGGCATCTTCTTGGATGATTTTGGTTACGACTTCGGCACGACGCGCGATCGACAAAACTCGGTGGTCGATTGCGCTCACACGCTCGGCCTGCCGGTAATCGCGAACGGCTTCTTTGTGGATGACGTCTTTTCGAGTGCCGTCGATGCAAGCTTCAACGCGAACGGCACGGCGACACGGCTCACGGCGGCGGACTTCTATCTCTACGAGAGCTATCAAATTCAAGAAGGAAGCACCGTCAGCGGTGCGACGTGGCGCACGAAGGCCGATGCGCTCGCCGCTTACCGCACGACTTTCGGCACTCAGGTGCTCGCTGTGACGACGAACGATTCGGCAAATGCGTTCAGCCAAAACAAGTTTGATTATGGTTGGTATTCCGCAGTGCTCGACGGCTATCAGGGCTACGGTTGGGGCGAGTATCAATTCAGTTCGATCAACGCATCCGCTCCGTTCCATACTCGCCCGACGACGAATGTCGGCACGAGTTACACGTCGAGCGTGGCAACTTCCGGCAATGCGTTTCGTCGGACAACAAACCTCGGCACCGTCACGGTTGATCCGAGCGTGCCGAGTGCGACCTTCGGAAATTTGGTGCCCGACATCGTGATGAACTCCGTCACTGCGAACGGCAAGACGACCCTGACAGTCAAGTACGACATTCAAAACACGGCGGTCACCGGGCCGCTCACGCTGCGGTTCGTGCAATCAAACGACACTGCGTTTGACGTGGGCGACACGCTGTTGAGCAACGTCACTATCAGCAACGCGGCGGACCTGTCGGTCGGTTCGCACACGTTGATGTACACGATCGGGACCGCCGCCGGACAAGTGAAACTGCCGGGAGCCGGTGCGACCGAACCGACGACCGACTACTTCATCCTCGCGGTTGCCGATCCGACGAATGCGATCACGGAATCCGACGCCGATCCGCTCAACGAAGACAACACGGTTGCGTTCGTCGGAGCGTATGCCACGACCACGACGGTCCTCGTTCAAGGGGGAGCCGCGAATGATGCTGTGACCGTGACGTATCCGAGCACAACGTCTGGCAACGTGACGATCGGCCTGAGCGGTTCGCTCAGCGCGAGTTACTCGTATCTATTCAGCGCGACGGCGCAGTTCCGCGTCCGGGCTCATGCGGGCAGCGACACGATCAACGTCGTCAACGCATCGAACCTCACGGCCCGACCGATGTTTGAACTCGGCGGCGACGGCAGCGATGTGCTCAATGGAGCGAGCGGTGCGGACACGCTCAATGGCGGCGCGGGAGACGACACGCTCAGCGGCAAGCTCGGCAACGATTCGCTCGACGGCGGCAGCGGTTCAAACACGTTGAGCGAATCGGCGAACGTCAACTTCACGCTGACGAACACGTCGCTCACCGGAGTCGGTACCGACACACTCACGAACCTGCGAATCGCAAATCTCACTGGCGGTTCGAGCGTGAATACCTTCACCGTCAGCGGTTGGATCGGAACCGGCAGCCTCAACGGCGGCGGCGGAGCCGGTGATACTGTCATCGTCACCAAGAACGCGGACCTCACGTTGCTCGCCTCCTCGCTGCAAGCGAGCGACGGTTTGAATCTACAACTGACCGGCTTCACGAAAGCGACCCTCACCGGCGGTTCGTCGAACAACTCGTTCACGATCGGCTATTGGCTGGGCACCGCCACTCTGACCGGCGGTTCCGGGACTGACTCGCTGTTCGTGACGCACGACGCGGACATGACGCTGACCAACACGTCGCTTGCCGCAGCCGGCTTCGGAACGCTGACGCTCAGTTCGATCGAAACAGCGAACCTCAGCGGCGGTGACTCGAATAACATGCTCCGCGCGAATGCCTTCACCGCCGGTTCCGTAACGCTCAGCGGCGGCAACGGTGACGACGTGTTGATCGGTGGCTCAAAGAACGACGTGCTCAACGGCGGCGCGGGGCGAGACATCCTTATCGGCAGCGCCGGAGCCGACACGCTCAACGGCGGCTCCGAAGACGACATCCTCATCGGCGGCATCAGTTCGCTCAGCACGAACGTCGTCGCACTGACCGCGATTCGCAACGAATGGGTCAGCGCGAACAGCTACTCACTGCGAGTCTCTCACCTACTCACCGGCGGTGGCTTGAACGGCACAACAAAGCTCAACAGCTCAACGATCACCAACGACTCATCCGCCGCCGATAGTCTCACCGGCAACTCAGAACTCGATTGGTTCTTCCAATCAGCCAACGACATCCTCGTGGATTTCAACGCAGGCTTGGGCGAACTCAAGACAGCGATCTGAGCAAAGACTCGCAAACGTTCGGGCATACGCGCCACGCTCACTTGCTCAGTCTCCGAACATCTTGCCGAGGGCTTCCCTCGTGTCTGACGAACTTTGTGACGTCCGTTTGTCGGCCACAGGCTGATATTCAAACTCGGCAAACAGCCTGTTGGGGAGTTCGAGATGTACCGAGCGAATCGCTTTTCTCGTGAAAGGCTTTCTCAAAATCAAAATGCGGTCGAGAGGATTTGAACCTCCAAGCCCTTGCGGGCGCTAGCACCTCAAGCTAGTGCGTCTGCCAATTTCGCCACGACCGCAGTATGAAAAATCTCAAAGAGCGCCAGCACCGCCTGCTAACCAATCGCGACTGCAAATTCTGCGATTGGTCAGGCAGTTTTCACGAAGACCGCTGAATTAACGACCGCATGAGGGAGCGGAGTATAGTCGGGTACGGCGGCGTCGCAAGTTTGCGACCGCCTACTTCTTGTTGTGAGTGATGACAAATTCCAAAACGGTGGTGTCATCGGTGTCGTTCGTGAGATGTCCGGCGTTGTCGTGACGACTGAACAGCACTTAACGATCGAGTCACTTCAACACGGCAGCCAGTCGCTCAACGCTTTCGCACAGAATGACGCGAGAAACTTGATGCCGATTCTTGACGTCGGCAGCCGAGAAAACTGCGCGAGCAAGTACGATCAGTGAAAACGTAGCGTCAACCCTCAAGAGGTTCCGCGTCGTCTGATTCCGGATGCTGCTTGTCGCAGGAAATCTGAATCTTGGGTTGCTACGATCCCCGCGCTTTCCGGATCGGCAATTGGCTTGCGGGTGAGACAATCACCGCAAAAGGTAGAACGATCCGTCTTGATCACTGCTTTCAGAAGGGATGCACAAGCTCATGAGCACTGAGGTTCTCGACCAAGCGACGTTGAAGCAGCAAATTCGCGAGCAGGCTCATGCCAATCGCAACGCTCAACCAGACAAAGATGAAATCAGCCGAGCCATCGTCGCTCGATTCATGGACCTGCCGGAGTATACGGCGGCTCGAACGGTCATGTTTTACGTCGATGTTCGCTCAGAGGTCCGCACTCGCAACGATCTCGCAAACGCGCTGCAAACCGGCAAGCGAATCGTCGTCCCGTATTGCGTGGACGGCGAGTTGGAACTGTTTCACTTGGAGTCGATGGACGAGCTGTCGCTCGGCATGTATCGCATTCTTGAGCCGCGAACCGAACTGCGATCGATGCCGGAGAAGCGAATCAACGTCGAAGAGCTTGATCTGATCATGGTTCCGGGCGTGGCCTTTGATCGCCGTGGCGGGCGAACCGGTCACGGCAAAGGTTACTACGACAAACTTCTCGAACATGCGCGGTTCGATACGCCGCTCGTGGCTTTGGCCTTTGAGTGCCAGATTTTCCCCGAAATCCCAATGCAGTCGCATGACATCTACATGGACAAAGTCGTGACCGAAGACGCGAGCTACGAAGGCTTGGGGCGTCGCGACGCAGAGATTGATTCGTCGTCGGACGACTGTGTGATGGAAACTCGTGGCGTCACGTCGAAGCCTCGCTAAGTTGAGTCCACGTACAATGACCGTGACACAACCCCACTGTTGCTTGCCTCAGTGGATTTGGGCCTTTGTGCTACGAATTGATTCACTCGTGCAGAAGCCTGAAACCACTAAGGCAAGCTCTGTGGAGTTTCAGATGGAATAACGACCGAAGGAACGACGCTATGAGCCAGGATTCTTTGGGCTGTGAAGTAGAAGACACCTACGCTGAAGGTTTTCGGAGTATCTACGCCGAGTTTCTCATCACGTGCCGCGATCGCAAATGGTTGCAGCATTGCATCAACGCGGTGACGGGAAATTCGAGCAGCACGATTTTGTGTGATTGCGAATCGGGCGTCGATCGTTTTGTCGGTCCTGGTGGTGATGAATCCTTCGCGACTCCCGATGGACGGCCCGGAGCGATCATTCAAGTGCATGTCCCGCGCTTCCGCAAAGATCGCGAGCCGGCACTGCAACGCTCGCTGCTGACACGTATCAGCCAGAATGTCCTGACTTGTCCGACGGCGAGTTGCTTCAATCTGCTCGACACTGATCCGTACTTCAAACTCGGTCGCAAGATCGCGTTTTTCGGAGATGGCTTTCAAACGCGCGAGATGCGTTATGGTCGCAAGGCGTGGGTCATTCCGATCATGGGAGGCGAGTTCATTGTCGATCGTCGCTTCGGTTTTCGCGATGGGATCATGGGAGGCAATCTCTGGTTCATGGCCGACTCCATCGATACGGCAATCGAAGCGACCGAACGCGGTGTCGCGGCCGTGGAGAAAATTCCGGACGTGATCATGTCTTTTCCCGGTGGCATCGCATCGAGCGCCTCGAAAGCCGGCAGCCGCTATCCGTTCTTGATCGCCAGCACCTACGAGCAGTTCTGTCCGACTCTGCGCGAACGACTCGGATCAGAAAGCCGATTGCCGAACGGCGTGAACTCGATCTTGGAAATCGTGATGAATGGCCGCGATCTCGAATCGCTAACAGTAGCCACTCATGCGGCCATCGAGGCCGCTCGCCAAACGCCAGGACTCATCAAAATTTCTGCGGGAAACTACGGCGGCCGCTTGGGAAAATCGTTTATCTATCTCAAGCCGAAGCCGACTCACTGAGAAGAGATTCGCCCGCAGAAAAACATGGAAGAAACAATGAGTCAACGATTGTGGCCGCAGGAGTTGAACTCACGACATTGATCGTCGCGGTTCTTTGTTTTTTCCGTGTCCTTTCGTGTGTTCTGTGGGCTCATTCAAAAAACGTCTCTTTCGTCATTCGATTTGGTCCGTTTTCAGGAGGCACTTTCATGACAAAGTTCAATTGGGTTCTGACGTTGCTTTTCACCATCGTTCTGGCGGCAGGATTGTTCGGGACTCCGGCGGCTCGGTCCTACCAAACGGTGGGTGACTCGAAGCCGATCCGTTGGGAATACATCTCCGAGCCGGTTGATGCGAACTCCGTCCAATCGAAGCTCAACGAATGGGCCAGCCAGCAATGGGAATTCGTCGCCATGGTCGAAACGGATCGCGCCGTCGAGACGACGGACAAGACACGCATCATCGTCGATAAGTTTCAGGTAACGGCTCGCCGAGCAGTTAAGTAATTCGAGCTCCAACCGGCGAGAGTTTACGGCTTCTCCTTCAGATCACATGCACAAATCATCTGGCCGCAGCCGGGACAGCCGGTGCCGTACTTTTTCAAAACAGCCGCTTGAAGGTCAACTCCCGCCACATTGGCGATTGTGGCCAACCAAGCGAGTACGTCGGCGAACTCCATTGCCAGCTCCTCCGGAGTTCCCTCGCGCAGCGCGGCGGCGAGTTCTCCGATCTCTTCCATCAGCCACATGAACGTGCCGTCAATACCGCGAACCGCGTCTTTGCTGGAGTACATTTTTTCAATGAGCATCTGCAAGTCGGCGAGACTGAATGATTTGGCTGATGTTTCGGAGGAATTCACGGAGGTTCCTTTCAGAGAGACGGTCGTTTGGTAGAACGATCAGAACGAAGGCAAATCGACTTGCCCGAAATAGGTGAGGGGCTCAGAATACGCGACCCTTTCGCGGACGGCTGCTCTGACCAACTTTTTTGTCGCGAGTCGCCGATGCTGGTTTCCGTTTATGATAGTTAAGTTTCGTCTCTGACAATTGCTCCGCCGCTGAACGGCTCGTTCACGCGGCATTGAAATTCACAGGTTGGACATCATGGCCAAAGCGGGTGCTCGGAAGAAGTTGCCAAAAGAAGTTGCCGTCATCAATGCCGACAATTGCACGGGTTGTGAATCGTGTCTCGAAGTTTGCCCGGTGGACTGCATTGTCAAAGTGCCGGGTGCGTCGATTTCGGTGCTGCAAAGCTTTTGTGAGATCGATGTCGAACGCTGCGTCGGCTGCGAAGTCTGTGTACATATCCCAACCAAAAAGTCCGATCCGTACGAATTGACCGTCTGTCCGTGGGACGCGATCGAGATGATCCCGACGATCAAAGTCGCGCAGTACGTCGCGGCAAAGGGCGGTCCCGAAGACTACCTCCGTGATAACTGGGAACGAATCGTCGAGCCTGCCATCCGCATGGCTCAACTCGCGGCGGATCAGCAAGCCTCGTAGGACGGTGGATAAATTCTATGCAGCGATCACATCACTGCGCGAGATGAGCCAGTAGCTTGGCAAGACGTTGGTGAGCGTTCGGCTCGTCGCGCGGAGCGGTGACGGCTACGTAAAATGACTCACTGTGCTACTTTTTGGCCTTCTTTTCTTCGAGCTTCTTCTTGTAATCCGCAAGCACTCCCTCCGGATCGTCGTTGAACGCGTCTCGGCAACCTGTGCAACAGACCCAATAGGTTTCTCCTTTGTGGGTGACTTTGATCGTCCCTGCGCCGCCGGTCACGACGCAGATCGGGCCGGTCTGATCCGATTCAGCCAACCGAGTTCCTTCGCGGGTGTAACCGACCTCGGCGATCCGCGAATAGAAGTTTTGCAAGGGAGCCTTTCTCTCGAACAACACCAGCGTTCGCTTTTCGTTGAGTCGAGTGATCGTGATTCGTCGGCCATCAGTTGAATCGGTGCCCGTTGATTCCAAGACGAGCTTCTTATCGACGAGTTCTCCTTCATAGTCTCGGTCGATCGTCTCATCCTTCGCTTCAATGGGCTCCACTGTTTTGAGGTGAAGCGATTTCTTGGCCGGATCAAACGACAACACGGCGGACTTCAACAGCTTCCCTTCTTCAACTGTGTATTCGAGAGCGACTTGCTCACCAGCAAACTTCCAACGCCACTCGGCCTTTTCTCGCCAGGCCCCAACAGCGGAGCCTCGTTTAGGTTGACCGGTTCCGATCCAACCTCCGACCAAATCTTGAAACTGAGTCAGCACCGCTTTTGCAGCCGAGTTGTTTACGGATTTGCTCGACGTAGCTGTCTGCACCTCATCGGCCCGAACGGCACTCCAAACGACGACGCAAAACAACGTGGCTCCGACACAGCGAAACACCGCAGTCCTCGTTCGACCGATCTGTTGGCCCATGATGGGCTCCTTGTTCTTGCTGAGGAATTTTTGACTGTTGGAAGAAAGATACGATCCGCACAATCCCTGCAACCGTCAGTTGTCGGACGTTTTCTGACAGTTCACCTCAAATTACATTGACGATTCGGAGACGTTCTTGCGTCCCTGGGCTCTGAGTTGTGATAGTGATTCCCTCGCCGGGTCGCTCATTCGGCCCACATTCAGGCCTACCATCGTTCGTCAGGAGTTTCTGTCATGCAAGGACAATCGCAAGATCTTGAATCCCCCCGCAGCGGCGGCTTGGTCTCCTCTCAGGGAATCGAGTGGAGTTTGATTTGGTTAGCAGTTGGCGTGATCGGGATGGTCTTTCTGTTTTTTGCGGTGCTCGGAACCCGCTCAACTGAGCAACCGACTTACGACCGAGACAGCCACATCGCGCCTCGGCCAATTCGTGAAACACCCCAACGCAACAATCAACCGGAAGTCGGTAACAGCACTGAAGCGGAATCGGCTTGATTCTGTTAGCACGATGCGTAAGCGAGTAATTCCGACACAACTACTCGCTTGCGCGTCGTGCTAGTTTTTCGTGAGTCGAGATTTCCGATCACTGAGCGACCGGTTTACTTTTTTGCTTTCGGTCTTAATCAACTCGCCGCGTGAATTCGTGGAACAGCTCCAGCAGCCGTCGTGTGATCGTGCCGGGCTTTCCGTCGCCGATTTGTCTGCCATCAAGGCTTACCACCGGGACAACTTCCGCTGCCGTTCCTGTGAGAAACATCTCGTCGGCAACATACAGATCATGGCGAATCAGCGTTGTCTCTTGTGTCGGGATGCCGGCTTCGCGAGCGAGTTCCAAGACCGCGTTGCGAGTGATCCCTTCGAGGATTCCGGCATCGGCTGACGGCGTTTTCAACACGCCGTTCTTGATGATGAAAATATTGTCGCCAGTGCATTCGGCGACTTCGCCTTTGTGGTTCAGCATCAACGCTTCGACGGTTCCGGCATCGGTCCCTTCGATTTTGGCGAGGATGTTGTTGAGGTAGTTGAGCGACTTGATCCGAGCCGACAACGCGCCCGGATGATTCCGGATTGTGCTGGCGGTGATCAAGTTCATGCCGTTCTCATAAATCTCGCGCGGATAGAGTGTGATCGTGTCGGCAATGATGATCGTCTGCGGGTCGCTCGTGCGGCGAATGTCGAGTCCCAACGAACCCGCACCGCGAGTGACAATCAAGCGGACATAGCCGTCGCTAATGTTGTTCGCGGCGACCGTTTCCTTCACCGCCTGAGTCACCTCCGCAGGCGTGAGCGGTATCTCTAAGCGGATTGCTTTTGCGCTTTCGTAGAGCCGTTCGACGTGTTGCTTCAGTAAGAATACCCGACCGCTATAAACGCGGATACCTTCAAAGACTCCGTCGCCATACAGCAAACCGTGATCGAAAACGCTGACAACCGCTTGCTCTTTATCGACGAGCTTGCCGCTGAGATAGATCTTCATGTTGGGTCAAATTCTCCGAGCATTCATTCGCAAGAAATTTTGGCGAGCGGGGCGGCGTCAGCCCCCCCGGTGAATTCGCCACACGCTTAGACCATAAAACTGGGGGCTGACACCGCCCCACTCGCCTGACTCATTACGCAGGCGCGACGAAGTTAGACATCATCCGAATGAAAGAAAAGCGGTCTCCGAAAACTTCACGCGGCTCCGGTGAGGATTTCCAGACGGCCTTCGTTCAATCGGACCATGCGGTGAGCTGATCGAGCCAACTGCTCGTCGTGAGTAACCATCACGATCGTCAGCCCTTCGTCCTCATTGAGGCTCCGCATGAGGCCCATGATTTCCTGACCAGTTCCCGCATCGAGATTGCCTGTCGGCTCATCGGCCAGCAGGACTTCTGGCTTCGCGACGAGTGCTCGCGCGATTGCCGCTCGCTGCATTTCACCGCCGGAGAGTTCGCTCGGTTTGTGTTTGAGACGGTGCGTTAGTCCGACCTTTTCGAGGATTTCACACGCCTGTTCGCGGAACTCGTTCCGACGACGCCAATAACTCAAAAACGAATGTCGGATCATCAACGGCGTCAGTACGTTTTCCAGAACGTTGAGTTCCGGCAGCAAATGATAGAACTGAAAGACGAATCCGAAGACGCGATTCCGAATCTCATCGCGAGTCTGTTGCGGCAGATCGTCGATGCGATCGCCGTCGAGCAACACTTCGCCGACGCTCGGCGAATCGAGCAGTCCCATGACGTGTAACAGCGTGCTCTTGCCCGATCCTGACTGACCGACAATCGACAGGAACTCCCCTTTGCGAACGCTGATTTCGACTCCGCGCAGAACCGGAATTTTCAGCGGCCCCTTGCGGTAAAACTTTTCGAGAGCCACGGTCGAAAGGTGAGTTGCGGTTGAGAGCATCGGTCGAGAACTCCGTGTCGTTGCGGCCTCGTTCAACATCGCTTCATTCAAACTGAAAACTTCAGGCATGATGGCCTCCCTGTTTCCTGTCCAACAATGATCGCCCGCATTTAGTAACCCGAAGCGTCAGCAAGGGCGAGTGCTTCGAGTGGTAGTGAGTCTGTGGAGCGTCCGCCCTCGCTGACGCTTCGAGTTACTTTATTCGTACCGCAATGCTTCCACCGGATGCAGCCGCGATGCTCGGCGAGCTGGCAGCACGCTGGCGAGCACTGCAATGCCCATTGCGGCGAGCGCCACCGTCACCACCATCAGCACGCTGACGTCCGTTGGAATTCTGGGGAAGTAGTAAATCGTCTCATCGAAAATTTTCCGGCCTGTGACCCACGTCAGCCCCGCTTCGATCTCGTTGATGTAATGCACGAAGAGCAGACCGAGCACGACGCCCACTCCGCTGCCGACGATCCCCAATGCCAAACCGTAAGAGAGAAAAATCGTCATCACGCCGCGTGAGCTAGCACCCAACGCTTTGAGGATACCGATGTCGCGCGTTTTCTCGACAACAATCATGTAGAAGATTGCCAGAATTCCGAACCCGGCCACCGCGATGATCAAGAACAACAAGACGTTCAGAATCGCTTTTTCGATCTCGACAGCGGCCAGCAACGGACCTTGTTTTTGCTCCCACGTTCGGACAGAGAACAGCCCCGGTGGCAACGCCGCTTCCAGGCGTTTGACGACTTCGGCGGCACGTTCGTAGTTCTTCAACTTGATCTGAATCGACGTAATCGCACCGACGCCTGTCTCCGGATCAATCATGCCGCGTGCTCGTTGTAACTCTTCGAGATTGCAGAAGACCAAGCTGCTGTCGTTCTCGCTCATGCCAGTCTTGAGCACATCGACGATCGTCGCGTGAAAGCGGCACGGCTCGGGCCGACCGGCCTTCACCGTGCTGATCATCACGTCATCGCCTGGCTGCTGCATCCGCATGGTTTTTTTTTCGCCAGACTCGCGATCTTCGTAGAGGAACTCGATCAACCCGGCTCCGGGGATGATTCTCGCAGTCTGAGGTGCAGCCTGATCGACCTCGGTCGTGACTGGATCGTGTGCTCCGAACTCCGGCGATGTCGCGTTCTCCGTTTCATTCACCGTGCGACTCGCAAACGGATCGGCCTCAGCCACTCGCGTCTTGGACTTCGTCACGGCATCAGA